>DGQJ01000379.1 GCA_002389705.1 Bacteroidales bacterium UBA4417 | reverse complement strand
TACCTCGATGGAGCGTTTCGGCATTACTGATTCTCTGACCTTCGAAAAGGAGTCGACATGCTGGGGGCATTTTGCAGAAGGCAATGAAAGTAACATAATTATTTTCGACACCTGCCCCGGGGTTAAGAAATCGGTGCAATACCCGTTATCCGATGACCCGAAACATACCGGATCAACCCTGCTGGTGAACGATTTTAATGCCGACGGCTTGCCCGACCTGGCCCTGGGCGATGTTGATTTCAGTTCGCTGGTGAACCTGGTTAACGGAGGCACGCAGAACGATGCCCGCATGGTTATACAAACAACAAATTTTCCCGACGCATCAGACCCTGTAAATCTGAATACCTTCCCGGCAGCTATGCTTACTGATGTGAACAACGACGGGCGGAAGGATTTGCTTGTTTCGCCCTTTGACCCATCGCTAACCAAAGGAGAAAATTTTGCAGGAAACTGGTTATACCTAAATTCCGGCACGAACCAGCAGCCAGTATTTCACATAACAACCAAAAGTTTCCTGCAAGAGGAAATGCTCGATTTTGGCTCAGGCGCTTACCCTGTTTTTATGGATTATAACAACGATGGACTTACCGATGTATTGGCAGGGAATTATGGTTATTCAGATACCTGTATTTTTACACCCGCAACTGGGCTTACTTGCTCTTTTACATCGAACCTTGCCTTGCTGTTGAACATAGGAACCAAAACCAGCCCGAAGTTCAGGCTTGCCGACAGGAACATCGCCGGCCTCGATGCGTTGCAGATGCAGTCGCTTATTCCTTCGGTTGCCGATATGGATGGGGATGGTGATCCTGACCTGGTTTGCGGCAATGCCAAAGGTAAACTGGTGTATTGCGAAAATGTTGCTCCCCCAAACCAGCCTGCCGATTTCAGACTGGTTGACCCGGCCTGGTTTTCGATTGACGAAGCCGCTTTTTCTGCACCCCAGCTTTTTGATGTTGACAACGACGGACTTACTGACCTTGTTTGTGGCAAACGCGACGGCACCCTGAGTTATTACAGGAATACAGGGACTAAAAATTCGCCCCAGCTTACTTTTGTTACGTCTAAACTCGGCGGGATTGATATCACGGATACCCTCAGGTCGTACTATGGGTACAGCGTTCCATGTTTTTACCGCGACAAACAGGGCGAAACCAGGCTATTTACCGGTAGTGAATTTGGTGATGTGTATGTTTACGACCAGATTGATGGAAATTTGGAGGGTGATTTTCATTTACTGGGAGCTTTGCCCGGAATTCGTGAAGGGTGGCGCAGCGCAATTGCCCTTGGAAATTTAAATAACGACACACTTACCGATATGCTGGTCGGGAATTATTCGGGCGGGCTGAACTTGTTTTTTGGTAAGCCTGAGAAGATATTCGGCATTGTGCACCCGGTGAGTGCATATTCGCAATTGTTGGTGAGCCCGAACCCGGCAGCAACTTTTATAATGCTGACTACAGGCAACAATAAGGCAACTAAACCGGCTGATATTCAGATTCATTCTATGGATGGAAGCCTGGTAAAGAAATTAAGGCAGGCAGCTGTTTCGGCTCCGATTGATATCAGTGATTTGCCAAATGGCGTTTATATCGTGTTTGCAATTATTGGTAATGATAAGGCGCGTGGAAAACTGGTTATTTGCCGCTGATATTGCGAGTTATATCATTCTGAAAACTTTCCCGGCTTTCAAAATCGTTGTATTACGCTTATTCCTGTTTTGTATGGAGGCAACAGAATAGTCATTGCGTTTGCTTTTTAGAAATTAGGTTTCAGCGCGTATTTGTTATAATACTCTTCAATTACCTGCACCGCGCTGCCGGCATCATCCACCAGGGTAAAAATATCGAGATCGGCCGGATCAATATTGTTACCGGCCAGCACCTGGGCTTTTATCCACTCCACCAGCCCGCTCCAGTAGGCAGTGCCCACCATCACTATCGGGAAACGGACCAGTTTGTGGGTCTGAATCAATGTAATGGCCTCGAAAAGTTCATCGAGTGTTCCGAAGCCCCCCGGCAGAACTATATACCCTTGTGAGTACTTGGTAAACATCAGTTTGCGTACAAAGAAATAGTCGAAGGTAATCAGTTTGTCCGAATCAATAAAAGGGTTGGCCGATTGTTCGTGCAGTAACTCAATGTTGAGCCCAACGGAGCGCCCGCCACCAAAATGCGCGCCCTTGTTGGCAGCTTCCATAATACCCGGTCCGCCTCCCGAAATAATGCCGAACCCTTTTTTGGTAAGGGTGTAAGCAATTTCTTCTGCCAGTTTGTAGTACCTGTTGCTGGGTTTGGAGCGTGCAGAACCAAAAATGGTGACACAGGGTCCTATACGGGCCATTTTTTCATAGCCTTCAACCAGTTCCGACATGATTTTGAAAACCGACCAGGAATCGTGCGATTTAATCTCATTCCAGTCCTTAGGCGTTATCGCTTCACGGATCCGTTCTTCTTCACTCATGTTTAAAAGCTCATCCTCTGTGTGCATGACTACAAATATTTTAATGATTTGAAATAAACGTTACCGGCTCAATATTCACGGTTTAAGCTGTTTGCCGCTATAATGGTTTTGACTGACTGTTGCGGGTATTCATTCAAAATTAGTAAGAAAAATAAAGAATTGTACTTTACGCGTTTAAAAATTATC
>DGQJ01000135.1 GCA_002389705.1 Bacteroidales bacterium UBA4417 | reverse complement strand
TTGGTGGCTTCACCTCCGGCTTTCAGCATAAGTGCGGACAGCACCAGTATCAGAATTACAGATAATTTTTTCATTGCTTGGTCCTCCTTATTTTTAGGGTTGTTAATTTTATGACATAAAGGTACATAACAACCTGATAGCGAAGCAACTACAATCGATGAGCCTATAAAAAGAATCGACAAACAATTAAGCGTGAATAACAGAAATTTTACAGGTTAAAATGAGCCGTTCACCGAATGTTGATGGAAAATGAACACGTATTTTACGACATATTTCCCGGAAATTTGCCCGGAACTTCACGGTGAAAACATGCCGGCTTCATTCACTTTTATAAGCGGCCGTACATTGTAAAGACCATTATAAACCCAAAAAACCCGGTCGAAAACGAACCGGGCCTTTGCACTAACTACTAACCACAATAGAGATTTTTATTTTTTCTTCTCGATGATATCGAAGAAACCCTTTTGGTAAGTATCGCCAATAGGGATACGCTGATCGCCGATTTTTATATGTTTGCGTTCAATGGATTCAATTTTACCCAGCGCTACGAAATACGACCGGTGTACCCGGCAGAACTGGTTTTCGGGCAAAACCTCCTCCATTCCCCTGGCATTCATAAGCGTCATGATGCGTTTGTTTTTGGTAACGATACGCCAGTAATCGCCCATCCCTTCAACATAAAGCACATCCGAGGTAGTAACTTTTTCGATATGTGTTTCCGTTTTCACGAAAAAATATTCCCTGCCAGTGTTGTCGGGAACATTAACCGCAATTGGGCTAGGATCAGCCGGTTTGGCTTCATTCAGCATGCGGTCGTACACCTTGTTAATGCCTTTCAGAAAACGGTCGAAAGAAATGGGTTTCAGCAGGTAGTCGGTTACATCCAGTTCAAAACCCTGCAACGCATAATTATCGTAGGCTGTGGTCATGATTACATAAGGCTTGGTTTTCAGCGCGTTGAGCAACTGTATACCGGTAAGGTCTTCCATTTGTATATCCAGCAGGATCAGATCCACCTTATTGTTCCTGAGGTATTGCATGGTTTCGATGGCATTATCGAAAGCCTGCATCAGGTTCAGAAATGGAATTTTTGCACAATAATCCTTGATGATTTCGAGTGCCAGGGGCTCATCGTCAACAGCTATACAATTGATTTTCATCTGTTTATTTTTAATTTTATTACAAACCTAAGTCTTACTTTCCCACAGAGTATCAATTTATTATGATTTTACCCTATATTTCTTTGCCGGCTTAATGCATCCATACTATCGTTTTTGTGTTAACTGATGATTTCAAGATGTATTTTGAATGTTTCTGCGCCCTGGTTAATACTGAGCGTATGCCTGCCGGGATAAATCAGTTCGAGACGGCGTTTTATGGTATGCAGGCCTATTCCGCTCGAAGGCTCTTCGGCGCCTGAGCCGGCTTTTTTCAAGTAATTTACCACTTCGAAACTGAGTTTTCCATTGTCGGCCATTAAATGGATCAAAATACCGGGCCTGTGATTTTTGTTACTGTGTTTAAATGCGTTTTCGACAAACGAAATCAGCAACATCGGAGCGATAGTTTGTCCCTGCATGTTTCCTTCTATTTTAAGCGATACAAAATCATTGTGTTTTATACGCAGGTTCTGAAGTTCAATAAAACTGTTCAGGTATTCAATTTCTTTTTCGAGAGGCACATTGGCCGAAGCCGAATCGTAAAGCATATACCGCATGATGGAAGATAATTTCATAACGGCTTCTGGTGCATCGTCCGATTTGCGGTAAACCAGCGAATAAATATTGTTGAGTGTATTAAACAGGAAATGTGGATTCACCTGCGAGCGCATGAGAGCAAGTTCGCTGGCTTGCTGCTGATTTACAAGTGCATCCCTGAGTTTTTGTGCTTCGAACCAGTTTATCATAAACCTGATGAGTATGGCGTAAATCCCGATGATGATAACCATCCGGAGGTTGTTCCACATATAAGCTGTTTTAAACATCATTTCTTTATCCGGAACCTGTATCAGCGATTTCCAGATGAAATGCTCGGCTGTTGCCCTGAATGCGGTAATTGTAATGATAACAGCCAGCCCGATACCAATGGCTAAAATTCTTTTGTTGATTTTGAGCAACCTGGGGAATAACAGGTAAACCGGGTAAAAAATAATGATATTGAGCAGGGTCGAAATAAAAACATCTTTCAGGTATTTGTTGCCGGAAAGCAAAACCGGGTCGAGTTGCCCTATGTAAAGGGGGAAGAGGTTCTGGTTCAGGATATAGAACCAAAACAGCAGGTGGATGAGTATGATGTTTTTCCGTTTCATCGGGGTATAACGATTTGCGTTATTAGTTTCTGTTATTCTAAGTTACACAAAATAATGAAAAACAGCCCTATAACTCCTAATCAAATCGATGAACTGCTATGAATGAACGGCAAGTTGAACACATGCATCTGCCAGCAGGCAATAATCTACGGTCAAATAAATGCAAGCAAGGGTTTACATTTCCTTATCACTTTTATCTGGAATAATTACCCTGAATTCGCTCCCCTTGCCTGCTTCGCTTTCCACTTCAAGATATCCACCGTGTTTTTCGATAAATTCCTTGCAAAGTATTAATCCAAGCCCGGTACCAGGCTCCTGGTCAGTACCCCTGGTTTTGTGCGCAGTATCAATACTGAACAGATATTTGAGCCTTTCGGGTGGAATTCCTATCCCGTTGTCCTTCACTGAAAAGATGCAGAAACCGTCGTTTTTTGTAATCTCAACATGTACTTCGCCATTTCTGGGTGTAAATTTCAATGCATTGGTTAGCAGGTTTCGCAGAACAGTACTCATCATATTTACGTCGCCGTTAATTAACCCGCAAGAGGTAAATTCGGATACAATATTTATGTTTTTCCGGGCGGCNNGAGCCTTTTATATTTTCAAGGGTTTTCTGCAGCTTAACAACGTCAAGGTCGTCGAGGCTGATCAGCAGCACATCGGTAAGCCCGATAATGGCATTGAAAGGATTTCGCAGGTCGTGGGCAATAATAGAAAAGAACTTGTCCTTTGCAGCATTAAGCTCATTGAGCTCCTCGTTCTTTTTTAAAATTTCAGATTTCTGTTTCTCTATCAGCTGTGTTCTGATACTAACTTTTTCCTCAAGGATTTTCTTTTCTTTTACATGTTTACGCTCACGCATTTTCACATACAAAAAAACCAGGAAAGCTGCCAGCAAAAGATAAGCGGCATAGGCAATTTTGCTTCTCCACCAGGGCGGGAAAACCGTGATGGGCAAGCTAATGCCCTTAGGGTTCCAGCGGCCGTCGTTATTACAGCCTTTTATATGAAGCGTGTACTTGCCGGGCGACAGTTTGGTAAAAGCTATAAAATTCCTGGTTCCGATATCGTTCCAGTCGTCATCAACACCTTCGAGCTTATAAGCATAGCGGTTTTTGGATGGATTGGTAAATTCAAGCGCAGCAAACTCAACGGTAAGCGTATTTTCGTTGAAACTGAGTACAACCGGGGTACCGGTTTCGAGGTTGATGTATTCCCTGCTTCCTTTTGATAATTTGTACGCTGCTGTAATGGCAATGACCGGGATATGTGGATTTTCGCCCAACGAATCGGGGAAAAATGAGTTCAGCCCGTTCATTCCGCCAAAAAACATTTCGCCGTTTCCCGCCCCCCAATAAGCACCCATGTTAAATTCCGGACTTTGTAAACCATCCTCAACCGAATAGGTGCGAAACTTTCTGCTGGCCGTATCATAACGGCATAACCCGTTACCGGTGGCAAACCATAAGTTCCGGCGGGAGTCTTTTTCGATGCTGTAAACCAGGTTGCTGGGCACACCGGCATCGGCAGAGTAATAGCTGAATGTCCCTTTTTTCTTTGAGTACCTGTTAATGTACGAATTTGTGCCTATCCAAATATCTCCCTGTGTGTCCTCGCACAGAGCCGTAACAAAGTTATCCGAAAGTGAGTTACCGCGGCTGTCGCCTTTGTTGAAATGACTTATTTTGCCCCGCTTCGGGTCAATGACATCAAGCCCGTTGATAGTGCCAACCCAGATGGCTCCATCGCGGTCCTCCAGCAAGGCATACACCAGGTTCGAACTGATCCTGAAGCCGGCAATAGCACCTGCGTAATAATGCTCCGGCATAAATCCATTGCGCTGCATTTTGTATAAACCATCGTGCGTGGCTACCCAGTAATTGAATTCACGATCCTGAATTACCCGGTTAATACGTAAGCCGGCAAATGAGGGCAGGCTTTTATTGTTGAAAAAAACATCGGGGCGTACAAAACGCTTCAGTTTATTATCATACACCATAAGTCCATCGCGGGTTCCCAGCCAGATGGTGTGCTGGTGGTCGGCAAAAATGCAATGAATGTAATCGTTTGGGATATGGAAATTCCCTGCGAGTTTAGATGAATAGTGAATTACCTGGCCGGTTGCACGGTTGTAAATATTCAGGCCTTGCCCCCAGTTTCCAATCCAGATCAACCCCTTATCGTCAACATAAACCGAAGCAATAACATTACCGGCCAGGTCGACGGAATAGGGTGAATCGTTTTTACGATACAGCCTGAAATTTCGTTTTTTAAGATCGGTTTTGTTAATCCCCGACAAGGTTCCCACCCATAAATTATCAGAATTATCGATGGCCAGGGCAAGGTTAATATTGTGGTTGAGCCCGCTCTTTTCGGCTGAGAAACGCTCAAACAATACCTGGTTTTTCGTATGATGAAACATCCTGTTCACCCCTCCGCCTTCGGTAGCTATCCACAGATTACCTTGCTTATCCGAAACAATAGCCCTGATAAAATTATTACTCAGTGAAAATTCATTTTCACTGTCGTGAAAATAATGAACAAATCCTTTGGCCCCGGGAGCACGGTAATTGAGCCCGGAGGATGTTCCTACCCACAGGCCCTGGTATTTATCCTGGAAAAGAGCGGTAATGTTATCGTCCGAAATACTATTCGGATCGTTTTTATCGTGTTTAAAGACTTTAAATGATGATGTTGCCTGTATAAACCGGGCAAGCCCTTTGGTTGAAGCTACCCAAATACTGCCATCCCTGTCTTCGAGCAGCGGAATTTTGTTGTCCTTTGCGCTTCCATCAAAGGCAAAAGGACTGATGAAATGATTGAACTTCAGGGTTTTCTGGTCACATACCGATAGCACCGGGGGCATATTTATAATGATGCTGCCATTGCGCATACATTTTACATCGTAAATGCACTCGGTTGCCAGTAGCTGGAAAGGCGAAGCATACCGGATACGTTTAAAACGCTTTTCTTTTCTGACGTATTTAACCAGCCCGCCTTTTGTGGCTATCCAGAGATTGGATTCCTTATCTTCGGCTATTCCATTAATCCAGTTATTCGAAATTGAATTGGAATCGGTTGGGTTGTAGGTAAAAACTTCGAATGTATAACCGTTAAATTTATTGAGCCCGTTTTGGGTACCAAACCAAAGGAATCCTTTCGAGTCCTGAAAAATGCAATTCACAACGCTTTGCGAAAGTCCATCGCTGATCGAATAGCCGGTAAAAAAATATTGCTGGGGGCTGCCTTCAAGGCAACTCGTCATGATAAGAAGAAACAGCGTAATGCTTTTTTTCATCCCGAAAGGCCAGTTAACATTTACTGTATATTAATTTTCTTTGCCTTGTGGTTTAAGCTATTCAGGTAATTCGGATAAGCCGGCTAATTACAGTATCAAATTTACAAAACCTAAGGCGGGATTCCTATTGTTTGCAGGTAGATGTTAAAAAGGGTTATGATATGGCTGATAAAAGGAAGCGATGAAGGAATAATTTTATGCTATACCTGGGCCTGAAACCTGCTGCCATGCTTACAAACGGATACTTTTTACCAAATAAATGTTCAGCCGGACAAAGCCGGAGATTGAGGCTTACGTTTCGGAGGCGTTGTAGGTAAATGGCACTATTACGGTAGCCATGGTGCCCGGATCAGGATAGCCTGGAAGGCATTCGGAATAACTAATACTGGCCTGGGTACCATATTTTTTACTCAGCAAATCGAGTCGTTTGCGGTTAATCTGCATACCCAAATGAGGCCTGCCCGAATTTCTCGATTGGTATTCCATCGATTTTTTGATCCCGATTCCATTATCGCGGATACAAATTATCAACGATGTGGGTGTATAAGTCTGAAAACTGATTTCTATCCTGCCCGGCTCATTGAGTGATGCGATACCATGCCATATTGAATTTTCAACAATTGGCTGTATAATCATGCTGGGAATATAGATCATCTCTTCCTCCAGTACAGGATCAATTTTTATGCTGTAATCAAATTTGTTGTCGAGTCTTATTTTCTCCAGGTCGAGGTAATTTTTAAGCCTTTCAGTTTCGTCGTCCAGCAATATCATTGGGGTATTGACTGCTTTTAGGTTTTGCCTAATAAGCCTTGTAAACTCCGAAAGGTAAATTACAGCCTCATTGCTTTTGTTCCTGAGCAGGTAATTCTGTATGGAACCCAGGGAGTTAAAAATAAAGTGAGGATTCATCATTGATTGCAGCGCTTTTTGTTCGAGCAGTACCAGTTGATGATCGATTTCTGTTTTTTTCATTCGATCAGCTTTTATCCTGTATATCAATAAAACAACCAGCACACCGGCCAGCACTATCAGTATAGCCCAAAAACCTGGATATTCAAAGAGGGTAGGTTTTATCACTATATCCAGTACCAGGGGTTTACTCCATTCGGAAGTAGTTCTTACCCGAAGTTTAAAGCTATACTTCCCTGGTGGCAGATTACGATAAAAAAGGTCAAGTTCCTGGCCCGATCCCATGGTCCAGTTTTTTTCAGCCCCTTCGAGTCTGTACGAATATGTTTTTGTGCTTGTGAGATAGCTTATACACCCAAAAGAAATCTGAATATAATTTTTGCCCTTCAGGCTTATTTCCCTGGCCGGAAGCGGGTAACTTACATTGTTAATAGTTATGGATCGTATATATGGAATGGGCGCTGGCGTCGCCTGGGCAAACATAGCCTTTTCAGGAATTACAGTTAAGCCATCATCACTAGCAACATAAAGCGAGCTGCTGTCAATGGAAATATCATTGATATTGTTAAATCCAAGATTCAACTGATTTATGCTCACAGGGTTCCCACTCACGGCATTCAGCGGATTATAGCACACAAATATTTCTTTCAGGGTAGATAAGTATAGTTTTGAATCTTTATACAAGGCCTGCTTAACCTGTAAATCGATAGGCGAGCTTAAGGCTTTGGTGAGATTGTAGAATTTGCCCCTTACTAAAAGGAACAGGCTGTCGCCATCAATATTTAATAACTCTGTGGTATCATTAATTACCAGGTGACTCGAAATCACATATCCATCAAACCGGTTTAAAGCCGGGTATGGTCTCAGGTTATTTTTTGAATAGATGTAATTCCGTCGGGCATTAATGATAAGTTCATTCCTTGAGTTGAAGTATGCGTTATTTATCCGCTCTTTAAATTCTGTATATTCTACATTAAATAAAGGTTTGGCCGAAAGTGTAGATAAAATCCTGTTCTGATCGAACATTATAGTAAGTAAACCCGACCGGTCATCGATAATTTTCTTCAACTGTAATGAGTCCAGAATTTTTCTATCTGAATTTACTATCTTTGATACATTATTCAATCTGATATTTTCAAACAGGCATATGCTCTTACTTTTTTCTCCCAACAACAAAGTTTTGTTTTTAAACAAGTGGATAATATCAACCTGTTGCAGCGATTTTGGGACAGTTAATTTGTAAAATGTTTTATCGGCTGAATATAAAAAGACCATTTTGGTACCCAAACAACCCAGGCCCATACCCGGGAATTCATATAACTTTTTGATGCCTGAATTATTAAATATGCTTCGGTCGTAATGAGTCTGGGTTAAAATATCATGATTGATTTCGTAAATACCATCGGACTGCGTACTTACCCAGATATTACGCTCATGATCCTGAAGAAGTCCATGTGCATTCTTGATATCGAAATGCCGAATTAGTTTATCGCCTTTGAGGCAAAAAATCCCCTCATCTAACGCAGCTATCCATAAATAACCTTCAGAATCTTCTATAATACTTCTAATTTGCTGTGCATCTCCATTGATTGGAATTATTAATTTTCTTCGATCGTTCGTAAATTTGACTATTCCATCTGAATAATTATATGGTAATACATACAACGAATTATTTCTTTCAGGGAAAACATACCTTGCCCTCAATGCTATATCAATGATTCGTATTAATCCATTATGAATATTTTCACTGTAAATCCCATAGCTAGTCCATATCTCCCATTCTGTAGAAGATGTTTTGTTCAAAAAGCATACTCTTGGATTAAGTTGTGTTCCCCGAGAATATGCTGCATTAAAATTTAATAGTAGAGAATCTTTTATAACCCTGTTTTTTAGATCAAGAATAAAAACTTCTCTTTGATAATTATAAAAATAGATTCTCTTCGATGAATCCGTAAAAAAATCGATAAAAAACCCTTTTCCAGCCAACTGTTTTAAAAAAGGCGCATTTTTTTCATTGTAAATTTTATTCTGATAAAAATAGTTAACAGTAGCATTATAATTAAAAAACCATATCCGCCCTTTGGCATCTTCTTTTACCCGCACCACATCGTTACTGCTGAGTCCGTCTTTTTTTCGGTAACTGGTAAATGTAGAACCATCAAACTTTATAACTCCGGCATCAGAGGAAAACCATAGGAATTTATGGCTGTCCTGGCACATCTGGTAAATGGTGTTGGTAGGCAGTCCGTCTGAGGTAGTATAATGCCTGATGAACGGGTTTTGGGCAAGAACACCGGCTCCGCTTAAAAGAAAAACAGAAAAGTATAAATATATCCGGAGCTGGTTCAACTTAAAAATTTGTATTGGAGATATAATTTATTCGATCACGGAGTTCCAACACTTTACGCCTCGAAATTATAAGATTTGCACCATTTTTCATTTCAACGGTACTTCCCTGGTAACTGGAATACCCCAGTAAAAAATTGATGTTGATGATAACCGACTTGTGTGTCCTGAAAAACCTGTCGTCGAGTATTTTTTCAAATTCGCCCAGGGTTCGCGTGGCAATAATCTCTTTACCATCGGCCAGGTATAGTGTTGTGTAATTACTGTCTGCTTCCAGGTAAATTATCTCATCAGTATTCACGATGCGGAAACCAAATTGCTCAGCAACCGTAATTCTGGTCACATGATTGTTCTTCGATTGTATATTCTCCTGCAGGTTATCGAGGGATTGATTAAATACGGTCTGAATCTCCGAATGATTGCGCCTCAATTCCTGGTTTCGGATAGCCTTGGCAACAGCTTCTTTCAATTCGACAGGATGAATCGGTTTCAACAGATAATCGATTGCATTGGCTTTCAGGGCACGCAAGGCATGTTCCTGGTGCGCTGTGGCAAAAATAATCCCATAGTCATTGTTCGAAATTGAACGCAGAAAAGCAAAACCATCCTCACGCGGCATTGAAATATCCAGGAAAATAAAATCAACTTCGTTCGCTTCCAGCAACTTTCTGCCTTCGCTGGCCGAATCGGCTGTACCGCAAACTCTTATTTCGGGACAATACTGTTCCAGTAAGGTGGTTAATGCTTCCCGAATATTCTTCTCATCATCTATTATAATGGCAGCATATTCTTTCATGAGCGTGAGCTAATTACAGGAGTTTAAAATCTGTTCCTAACATCTGAACTGATTTTGGTAAATATACTTTGTTTCATCCGTTGCTTGCAAAAGTGTTTTTTTAAAAACAAATTTACAACAAATAGAATGTCTTTCTCAAGCATTCCTTATTAATCGCAAAGGTCCATAAAATTAATGTTCCTGAATGATTATAGGTTGTCAGGTGGTTTCGAAAAATCAGGTTAATGGATCCTTCAATGCAAAAAAAACGGCTGTTCTTTGAGGAACAGCCGTAGCATACATAATATCTAAATAGGTGGATAGTGGAAGAAATCTTAAAAACAGTGGCAAATTTATATCCCGCAATAAAAAAAGTGCGCTCCATTGAGTGAATGGTATGTTTTAGTTAGTGAAGCGACATAAAAAGGGGATTATCGGTAAATTTCATAAACAATTTTACCTCAGGAATTGGTATGCAGGTAGTAGTTTAACCGCTCCCTGCAATTACAAACAAACCCATTTCCGAAGGACATGCTGTAGGGGCAATGCATATTCTGATCATACTTTACAAAAAGTACACTGTCGTTTATTTGGGTAACCACACCGCATACCGGTTTTCCGGAACACTGCGAGCATAACTCCTGCTTTTTTGCACAAGTGCTTTGTAAATTATCTGCTGCACATTTAACCATGGGTTCATTAATTGGTTAGCAGACCCATTTTTACCACCAACTTGTTGGCATCAGGCCCGCTGTTAAACTTTACCCAAAATAACTGAAAATCTATCAAAATACATACTTTGATTGAGTGAATGGTAGCTTTGATTGAGTGAACGGTAAACTCGTCTCGTGTTTGACATACATTTTCGGTCTTGAAAACTTGTGATTATTATTGTTTTTGATAATCCGTAGCTATTTTTTCTCCTAACCAATTCCAAATTTCTAATTTTGCGTCGAAAAATATTATCCGCACTATGCCTGTAATCAATCTGTCTTTATGCACACGTTGTTTAAAATGTGTAAAAGACTGCCCATCCAATGCCATAACTATTGAAACCGGCTTTATAGCTGAAACATGCATTCATTGCGGACATTGTGTGGCAATTTGTCCCGAAACTGCTGTTTCACCCGACTCTGGCAGCATAATTCCACTTTGCCCAAACCTGGTAAGCGCTGATCACTTTCGTGAATTGTCGGCCGGAATCCGAACCTGCCGCAGCTTCCTTTCGAAAGAAATACCGGAAGAACTTTTATTACAACTGGTTGATAACATGAAACATTATCCTTCGGCCAGCAATGCACGGCCTTTACAGGTAACCATTGTTCGCAGCAGCGAAAAAATGAAACTTCTTAACACAATGACAGAGTCTTCGTTACTGCGCATGTTTTCATTCGTTACTTCCCCGCTGGTAAGCCCGCTTATCAGGCTTTTTGCTCCATCAATCAGCATCAGTAAGTTACAGCGTTACAAAAAATCGTTTCTCGAAAAACGAAAGTCCAACGATTCTCTTATCTGCCATCATGCCCCGGCAGCATTGCTTTTTCATGGTGCTGTTACCAAAACCGGGATGCCTGAAGCCGATGCCAATATATGGGCAACGTACACTTCTATTTTGGCAAATACGCTTGGATTAGGTACCTGTTTCAATGGTTTTATCGTGAAAGCCATGGGCAAAAACAGCAATCACAACCCGTTCTTCGGGATACCGGCGAAACACAAGGTTTATGCGGCTTTGCTTATTGGCTATCCGAAAGTGAAATACGTAAATGAATGTTCACGCAAAAGCCCGGAAGTGTCATTGATATAAAAATTGAACTTCTCCAAATCTGGTAATAATAGCACAACTTCTTCAATACGTCATTTATGTTTTAGCAAAAGAGGTGTCGAAGGAAAGTCTTCAACACCTCTGATAATGTAATTTCTATCAATGTTATCCGGGGTTTGTACTTTAGGCGCTTATCTCTTTCTGCAGCCTGTCGGCCAACAGCGGAATTATTTTGTTCACATCGCCTACTATACCCAGGTCGGCCACCTGGAAAATGGGCGCATACTTATCCTTATTCACTGCAATAATATAGCCGCTTTCTTCCATTCCTGCCAGGTGCTGTATGGCCCCTGAAATGCCACAGGCAATATACAGATCGGGGCGTACCGTTTTTCCGGTTTGTCCAACCTGCCGCTCGTGCGATATTACGCCGGCATCAACCATGGCGCGCGATGCCGATACCTCAGCTCCCAGCACATGGGCCAGTTGTTTCAGTTTTTCAAAATTTTCGGCTGAGTTCACACCCCGCCCGCCGGATACTAATATTTTTGCATCGGCTATATCGAGCAATCCTTTATCCGCTTTTACCTGTTCGATCAGTTTCACCCTGAACTTCGAAGTATCAAAATCAACTTTCAATATTTCAACCTCGCCTTTACGGCTATCATCGCGATCGGCCTTTTGCATTACTCCGGGGCGCACGGTCGTCATCTGGGGGCGGTGTTCTTTGCTCACGATGGTTGCCATAAGGTTACCCCCAAAAGCCGGGCGGGTCATCAGTAGTTCACCTTCTTCTCCAATTTCGAGCCGGGTACAATCGGCGGTAAGCCCTGTTGTAACCCTGGCCGATAGCCTGGGACCCAGATCGCGGCCAATGGTTGTGGCGCCAATCAGTATAACGGATGGTTTATACTGTTTAATTACACCGGCTAAGGCCTGGGTGTATGGTTCCGTGAGGTAATCGGCCAGCACTGCATCATCAACCACTATTACTTTGTCGGCACCAAAAGCAATCAACTCATTTGCCTGATCAGTAACCTGGTAACCTGCCAGTATGGCAACCACCTGTTGGGCTGTAACTGTTGCCAGATCGCGGGCTTTGCCCAGCAGTTCGAGGGCAATGCCCTGTATTTTACCGCCGCGTTGCTCCGCAAAAACATAAATTTCTTTATATGCTGAATTATCCATTTTTGTAGTTTTAAAAATTAAACCCTGAGCCTTAAATCAGGAACTTCTGTTTCAACCGGCTGATGATTATTCCAACGGCTTCATCGGCATCTACTTCAAACTGTTCGCCGGCGCCTTTCACCCCTTTTGTAAATGCCTTGTGTACCCGGGTCGGGGAACCTTTGAGGCCAAGTTTCGATTCATCAACAGAAATATTTTCGAAACTCCAGGTTTCTACTTCCCGGTCATAAGCCTGAACAATTCCTTTTACCGGCATATACCTGGCCTGGTAAGCTGATGCCAACACTGTAACCATGCAGGGTATTTCGGTCTCGAGCACCTGGTAACCTTCTTCGGTCTGCCGGCGAATGGTGAGGGTTTTGTCCCCATCATATTTCAGGTCTTCGAGGTAAGTAACCTGTGGTATATCAAGCAGTTCTGCAATCTGCGGGCCAACCTGGGCAGTATCGCCATCAATAGCCTGCCGACCGGCAATAATAAGGTCGAACTCCAGGTTACGCAAAGCACCGGCCAGGGCATTTGAAGTAGCCAGCGTATCGGCTCCGGCAAATTTACGGTCGGTTAATAAAATGGCCCGATCAACACCCAGTGCAAGCGCCTCCCGAAGTATGGCATCGGCCTGGGGTGGGCCCATGGTAATAATTGTAACATGGGCATCAAACTGCTCTTTGAGCCGAAGGGCAAGCTCAAGCCCTCCTTTGTCGTCGGGGTTCATGATGCTTGGAACCCCATCGCGGATCAGCGTACCGGTTTGCGGATTAATTTTTATTTCGGTGGTATCCGGAACCTGTTTTGCACAAACTATAATTTTCATTTCTCGTACTTTAGTTTTTGGTGATCGCCAGTATTTGCCTTTAACCTGAATTGTATTCAGCCTGAACCTCAGGATGGATATCGGAAACAACAATTATCCATTGGCAAAGTGACCCATTATTGGATCATGGCTTTCAATAATTGGTTTCTTATTTAAACAAACTGGCTGAAATAACCATACGCTGCACTTCCGATGTGCCTTCGTATATTTCGGTGATCTTAGCATCACGCATCATACGTTCAACAGGGTAATCGCGTGTGTAACCATATCCTCCATGAAACTGAATGGCTTTTGAAGTTACCTCCATGGCTGTTTCGGATGCGAAAAGTTTAGCCATAGCAGCATCCACCGAATAGGGAATTCCATTTTCCTTTTTAAAAGCTGCACTACGCACCAGCAGCCGGGCGGCCTGAATTTTTGTTTCGAGTTCGGCCAGCTGAAACTGTGTGTTCTGGTAATTGCTGATCGACTTACCGAACTGCTTGCGCTCTTTAGTGTATTTGATGGTTTCGTCCATTGCACCCTGGGCTATTCCTAAAGCCTGAGCTGCAATACCTATGCGTCCGCCATCGAGGGTTTTCATGGCCAGCCCGAAACCTCCGCCCACTTTACCCAATAAATTCGATTTCGGGATGCAGCAGTTGTTGAAAATCAGTTCGCAGGTGGCCGAGCCGCGGATTCCCAGTTTCTTTTCCTTTTTCCCGACACTAAAGCCGGGTGTGCCTTTTTCGACAATAAATGCAGAAATACCCCTAGTGCCTTGTGACTTATCAGTCATGGCGATGATGATATAAACCGATGCATAAACAGCGTTGGTAATAAATATTTTGGTGCCATTCAGTATCCATGTATCGCCATCATCAACTGCAAAGGTTTGCTGGGCCGAAGCATCAGTTCCTGCATTGGGTTCAGTAAGCCCGAAAGCACCAATCCATTCGCCTGAAGCCAGCTTGGGCAGATATTTCATTTTTTGTTCTTCGGTGCCCATCTCCAGGATCGGGGCAGCACAAAGTGAGGTATGTGCCGATAAAATTACGCCTGTGGTAGCACACACCCGCGAAAGTTCTTCAACGGCCATGGAATAAAGCTGGTTAGTTCCGCCGGCACCACCATATTTTACGGGCACAGGAATGCCCATAAGCCCGAGTTTGCCCATTTTTTCGACAGTTTCGTGTGGAAAGCGCTCCTGCTCATCCACTTCAGCCGCCAATGGCTTAACCTCTTTCTCAGCGAATTTCCTGATCATCTGCAAGAAGAGCGTTTCGGTTTTCGTTAAATTGAAATCCATTCTGGTTATTTTTTT
>DGQJ01000027.1:6847-7564 GCA_002389705.1 Bacteroidales bacterium UBA4417 | reverse complement strand
TGCATCGTAGCGGTTGTTGCAGCTGAAAACTTTCTGTGCTTTTGCTGATGGCAGCGTGCTAAGTAGGACCGCTAAAGTGGCGAAAATGCTGATTATCCGGTTCATGGTTCAGTAATATTTAGCAAAGTTAGTGAAACAGAATTTCAGAAAATAGCCCTCCAAATCATTTATCGGGATAAATCCCAACATTGATTATGCGGGATTCGAAGGCTTAGAATTTCAGGTAGAAATCCCAGGTAAGCTCTTTGTATTGAGTGCTATAAGTATTACGGCCGCTGTAAATGCAGATTTCATTTTCGGCAATGGCGGCTTGTGGGGTGAGGCAGAAGGAAAGTAATGCCCTGTGTGGTTCCCGATCGGGGTAGCTGCGTACCAGCGTGCGGTGGGTGAGGTGTAAGTTGCAGCCTGCTGCCATCTCAAGCCAGTTTGCGGTATCAGCTGCCGGAAGAATAAATGCAGCCTTTCCATTTTCATTTAACAGCTGGCTTGTAATGTAGAGCAATTCGCTTACCGGAAGGCTGTCGTTGTGGCGGGCGGTGTTGCGTGCTGCATTTGGAGCCTTGAGAGAGTTGGTAAAAAAAGGCGGATTGCAGATTACCAGGCTGTAGCCTGACTGTTTGCCCTGTGCAAAAACTTGTAAAGATGTGTTTATTACGTTGATGCTGCTGTGCCATGGACTAAGTTCGGCATTGTGTATGGCCATTGCAGCAGCTTCAT
>DGQJ01000027.1:5293-6666 GCA_002389705.1 Bacteroidales bacterium UBA4417 | reverse complement strand
TTGCCGTTAAAATCGATCGCCAGCAGCGATTGTTGCGGCAAATCGATTACCTGGCTTACGGTTCCGATTTGGCCGTGTGTGGCATCAACCACGTTGAACCCGTCGATATCGTAGGAATACAACTGTGCCTTTTTGGGTTTGGGCAATATGTTACGTGGAATAAATGCCGCGCATCCTGCAAGTTGTAAAGCATCGTCAGTATCGTTCACATCCAGGAACTTAACCAGCACCTGCCCTTTCGACTTGGGCTGGATAGTTTCAATAAAAAAAGGAACCAGGTTCTCATTGATTTTGAGAAATACTGATTCCAGTTTTTTTATTTGCGAAAATATTCCGGTATCAACCTGAAATATTAACTCACCTTTTGAACCGAATGTTCTGACGATCTTTCCCAACCGGAAAAGTTCATCTTGTTTCATAAGGCAATTATGCGTTTTCTTCGGTTGCGGCAGCTTCGGGAGCAGCTTCTTCAGCAGCGGCTTCGGGAGCTGCTTCTTCAGCAACTTCTTCTGCTTCTTCGGTAGTACCGGCTGCAGCCTTAGCTTCAGCAGCTATTTTTTTAGCCAATGCTTCTGCTTTTGCCTGGTTAACTTTCATTTCAGCTTCTAAGCGTTTTTTGTCTTCGGTTTTTGCTTTCTGGCTGAGGTCTTTTTTAGCGCCTTCAATTTTGGCAGCTTTGGTGGTTTTCCACTCTTCGAATTTAGACTGTGCCTGTTCTTCGGTCATTGCACCTTTTGCAACGCCTTTCAGCAGGTGGTACATATAAGCTACACCGGTATAACGGAGAATAGCTTCAACAGTTTCGGTTGGCTGGGCGCCGGTTTTTACCCAGTACAGGGCGCGGTCAAAATCAAGCTGAATGTCAGCCGGCCTGGTGATAGGATTGTAAACACCGATTTTTTCAATAAAACGTCCGTCACGTGGTGCACGACCATCAGCAATCACGATATGGAAATAGGCCTGGCCTTTTTTCCCAAATCGCTGTAATCTCATCTTTGTTGCCATGAAATTTGAATTTGTTAATTGATTAATTATAAAGCTTTGTTTGATAATTAGTTACAATTATCATCAGGCTTTTGTTTTGAGGGTGCAAATGTATAATGTTATTTTTGATTTTCAAAGCATTACAGCTGAGAATCATTAAAATTTTTCTCGGTTGTACTTTTTTGTACCAGGGTTTGGTACCTCGACCGGTGATGCAGTTTATAATATCTTTTCACAGCAGGGGAGAGGGTAAGGATTAACATGATGACACCCAACATGCCGAAGGCACCTTGAATGGCTGACCCTGTTTCGAGGATCATTACCTGTATATTAATCCAGCTGATGAGGATTATTGAGGCATACAGCGTATACGTCCAGGCCCAGTGATA
>DGQJ01000027.1:562-5264 GCA_002389705.1 Bacteroidales bacterium UBA4417 | reverse complement strand
CCAGAGGGATCGCGCATCAGGTTAATTCCTCCGTACAAAGCCCCGATAGCTTCGAATGCAACGGCAATAATCAGGATATAAATTTCAATAGTTTTCCTACGTGGTTTCATGTAATCAGGCGTTTTGTTTCTTTACGAGTTGTTATTTTTCCCTTAACGATGGTTGTTTTGTGTTCACCAGGAATTAAAAAGCTGGATATCCATTATAAGTTTGGACTTACGCTGATAAGTTCTAATTTATAAATCAGAGGAGCTCATCCTTTACCCTTGGTTATATATTCTGTCAGAGCTTTCTTCATGGCTATTTCATGTTTTTTTAACAAAGCTAAAATTTTTCTTTTAATACAGCCATTGTGAAGCGCTATTTTTAAATATGTGTGCCATCAGCATCATTTCGGCTTAGCTTTTTTTGTCATGTGCCTGGCCTGTTGTACGTTTCATTTTTTTATTTCAAATTACTATAATTTATTAACATCTGCCTGCAAGCTGTGTGAAAACTGGTATCTTAGCGGTTTCCATTGTAAAATGGTAAAAATCTGATAATCAATTAATACATGCCTCAATTTAGTCATCTTCACGTACACTCTCAATATTCATTACTCGATGGCGCTGCCGAAATACCGGCCATGTTTCAAAAGGCCGTCGGAGATAAAATGCCTGGTATTGCGCTCACCGATCATGGTAATATGTTCGGTGCATTTCAATTTATAGCCGAAGCCGAAAAAGTTAATGGCAAACATGCGTCGCCCATTATAAAACCCATAGTGGGTTGTGAGTTTTACCTGGTTGAAGATCGCCATCGCAAAAAATTCGGCGGGGGCGAAAAAGACTTGCGCTACCACCAGTTGCTGCTTGCAAAAAATGCTACCGGTTACCGCAACCTGGTAAAACTGGCTTCGCTGGGATACATACAGGGCATGTACGGCAAATATCCCCGCATCGACAAGGAATTGTTGTTGCAATACCACGAAGGGCTGATAGCCACCACCTGCTGCCTGGCTGCCGAAGTGCCCCGCACCATTGCCCGCAAAGGCGAAGCCGAAGGTGAAAAGGTTTTTAAATGGTGGCTCGATATCTTTGGTGAGGATTATTATGTTGAACTCCAGCGTCATGATATCCCTGAGCAAAATGAAGTAAACCTGGTTTTACAGCGTTTTGCGGCCAAATACAATGTGAAAATGATTGCCAGCAACGACTCTCATTATGTTGAGCAATCCGATTTTAATGCCCACGATATCCTGCTTTGCGTTAATACAGGCGAAAAACAGAGCACCCCAACCTTTCGCGAATATGGCGATGACGATACCGTAGCCAAAGGCCGCCGTTTCTCATTTTACAACGATCAGTTCTTTTTCAAGTCGACCGAACAGATGAGCCAGCTTTTTGCTGACTTGCCTGCCGCTATCGATAATACCAATGAAATTGTTGATAAGGTTGAAATACTGCAGCTTAAGCGCGATATCCTGCTGCCCAATTTCCCGGTTCCGCCCGAGTTTCAAACACACACGCATTCGCTCTTCCTCGACCGTAAGGACGGGCCTGGTAAAAAAGAGATTACGGCCGATGTGCGTAACCAGTGGGAGTTCCTGAAACACCTCACGTATATCGGGGCAAATGTGAGGTATGGCGAAGTTTCGCCACAGATCCGCGAACGTATTGATTTTGAGTTGCAGACCATCCACGACATGGGCTTTGCCGGCTACTTCCTGATTGTAAGCGACTTTATAAAAGCCGGGCGCGATATGGGTGTTTATATCGGTGCCGGTCGTGGGTCTGCAGCCGGAAGTGTGGTTGCTTATTGCACGGGCATCACCAACATCGACCCGATAAAGTATAACCTGCTGTTTGAGCGCTTCCTCAATCCTGAGCGTATCAGCATGCCTGATATTGATACCGATTTCGACGACCAGGGGCGACAGCGTGTAATTGATTACGTGGTGCAGAAATATGGGCAGAACCAGGTTGCCCAAATTGTTACCTACGGCACCATGGCGGCTAAAAGCAGCATAAAGGATGTGGCGCGGGTACTCGACCTCGACCTGAGCATCAGTAATTACCTTACCAAACTGGTTCCCGATAAACCCGGTATCAAGCTCAAGCGGGTGTTAACGGCGCCGCTCACCACCAAAGACGGACCAAAGTCGCTGGAGGAAAAGGAAGACCTGCGTGCCGAAGACATGGAAAATGTTAGGAAAATACGGGAGATATATAATTTTGAAGGTCCCGACACCTCCATACAGTTGCAGAAAAAAGTACTGCAGGAAGCCGAAAAGCTTGAAGGCTCAGTACGTGGCACGGGTATTCATGCTGCCGGTATTATTATTGCACCTACCGATCTTACCGATCTGATTCCTGTATGTGTAGCAAAGGATTCGCCACTATGGGTAACACAATTCGAAGGTAATGTAATTGAATCAGCCGGTGTTATCAAGATGGACTTCCTGGGGCTGAAGAACCTTACCATCCTGAAGGATGCCCTGCTGATGATTAAGCAAAACCATGGGGTTGATATAGATCTCGACACCATCCCGCTCGACGATGTACCTACTTTTGAACTTTACCAGCGTGGCGACACCGACGGTACATTCCAGTTCGAAAGTATTGGTATGAAACAGCACCTGCGCAACCTTAAACCCGATAAGTTCGAGGATCTGATTGCCATGAATGCGCTCTTCCGCCCGGGACCGATCAAATACATCCCCAATTACATTGCGCGTAAACATGGTAAGGAAGAAGTGAGTTACGACTTACCCGTAATGGAGGAGATTCTTCGCGAAACCTACGGTATTACTGTTTATCAGGAGCAGGTGATGCTGCTTTCGCAAAAACTGGCCGGTTTCAGTAAAGGAAAAGCCGATGAGCTGCGTAAAGTAATGGGTAAAAAAATCAGGGAAAAACTTGATAAAATGAAACCCGAGTTTATCAAAGGTGGTGTCGAAAACGGGCATCCTGAAGATAAACTCAACAAAATATGGACCGACTGGGAAGACTTTGCTTCCTATGCGTTCAACAAATCGCACAGTACCTGTTATGCTTATATTGCTTACCAGACGGCCTACCTCAAAGTACATTACCCGGCCGAATATATGGCAGCCCTGCTTACTACCAACCTGGGTTCGGTTGATAGTCTCACTGCTTACCTCGACGAGTGCCGAAAAATGGGTTTACATGTACTGGGACCCGATGTAAATGAATCGGGGCTTAATTTTTCGGTGAACAAGAACCAGGAAATCCGTTTCGGACTCAAGGCACTGAAAGGCATGGGAGATGCCGCTGCCGATTCGCTGCTGGCCGAACGCAACGAAAACGGGCCATATAAAAATATCTTCGATTTTATTAAAAGGGTAAACCTGCGCACCGTGAACAAGAGTTCGATGGAAGCGCTGGCGCAGGGTGGTGCTTTCGATAGTTTTGAAGGCCTGCACCGGGCGCAGTTCTTCCACAGGGAATCCAGTGAAGATACTACTTTCCTCGAAAAACTGATCCGTTTCGGCGGCAGCTACCAGGCCATGCAGCAATCATCGCAGCAATCGTTATTCGGCGACCTGGGACCGGTTGAAATCCCCGATCTTAAATTGCCCGATTGTCAACCCTGGTCGAATATCGAAAAACTAAAGCGCGAAAAAGCAATAGCCAGTTTCTTTATTTCAGGCCATCCGCTCGACGAGTTTCGTTTCGATATTGAAACGTTCTGCAATGCAACTATCAAAAAGCTGAAGGAAAACCTCGAAGCAGCTTCAACCCGTGATATTTACATTGCTGGTATTGTTTCGAAAGTGAGACATGAAGTAGCCAAAAACGGCAATCCTTACGGTAGGTTTACCCTCGAGGATTTCGACGATTCACTCGAACTGTCGCTTTTTAAGGAGGACTATCTGAAAAACAAACACATGCTGGTTGACGATGCCATAGTGTATGTAAAACTCCGTACGGCATCACGTTGGGGCAGCGACCAGTTCGAACCGCGTATACAACGCATTTCGCTGCTCAGCGATGTAATGGACGAAATGGCCAAAGGGCTTATCGTACAGGTACCAATCGATAACCTGAACGAACCCTTGACCAACCACATTGTGGATGCACTCCAGAAAAACAAGGGCAACTGCAGGGTAAAGGTGGAGTTTTTTGATTTTGTAAATAACTATAAAGTCGAAACATCCTCGTCCAAGTACAAGGTTTTATGCAGCAGCGCCACAAAGCAACTCAGGAAAATGCCGGGAATAAATATTAAAGTTAAAACCTGAAAAATAATCACCTTGCAGCCAGGATGAACCGATGGTAAAATGCGTAATTTTGCATGCGTAAAAACTTTACCCATTGAACAAAATTTCTTTGGCAGCAGTTTTAACCCATACCTTATCCTTTTAAATCAGGAAAACTCAAAATCCCTCATAATTAATAAAAACCAAATAACAATAAAAAAACATGGCACTCAATTTTACGGATGCAAATTTTGCAGAACTCGCTGAAAAATCAGACAAACCTGTTGTAATTGACCTTTGGGCCGAATGGTGTGGACCTTGCCGTATGGTAGGACCCATTGTTGAAGAACTTGCCAAAGAATACGAAGGTAAAGTGGTAATCGGCAAACTTGATGTCGACAGCAACCCTGTTACTACAGCCAAATTCAGTGTTCGCAATATTCCTACAATACTGTTTATGAAGAACGGCGAAATTGTTGACAAACAGGTAGGTGCAGTTCC
>DGQJ01000027.1:0-444 GCA_002389705.1 Bacteroidales bacterium UBA4417 | reverse complement strand
GGTTTGCACAAAAGCCCTTTCCATGGGTTTTCGGTTGAGTTTTCGGAACACCGGCTTTACAACCCTGGCGAACCTACGCGCCATATCGACTGGAAGCTCTATGGCCGTACTGACCGTATGTATGTTAAACGATACGAGGAAGAAACCAACCTTCGGTGCCAGGTGGTGATTGATAATTCGTCGTCGATGTATTTCCCGTTGCGTGAAATTACGGATATTGATCATCCCAATAAAATAACCTTTTCGGTATATGCCGCTGCATGCCTCATGAACCTGCTCCGCAGGCAGCGCGATGCACTGGGAATCAGTTTTTTTAATGAAAAAGTCGAGTTGCACACACAGGCAAAATCCAATTCGGTGCATCATAAATTCCTGTTGGGAAAACTGGAAGAACAACTGAAACCTATTGCGCCTGATATACGGCGTACTTCGCAGGTTACAGAT
>DGQJ01000294.1 GCA_002389705.1 Bacteroidales bacterium UBA4417 | reverse complement strand
TACATCGAAAACAAAGCCGAATTGGTCAGGTAGCGTAAATCGGCCGCGGTTTTTACAAATTCATTGATATCCTTTACCTGGTCGATCCGGGCGATGAGAGGTTTAATATCTTCAATCCCCTTTTTATTAAGCGTTACGCTGTCCATACCGCTAAAATAAAAATCGCCTATTTTCTGTTTATCGCTTCCTTTCGATGCATCGGTAATAGCAGCAGCCGATTTGCAGATGGACAGCATCTGGCTGTTAATGGTGTCATCAATCATCTGCCACAAGCCATTGCTTTGTTCGCTGGCAGGGATAGGATTTTGCTTGAACCACTTTCCGTTGGCATACATAAAGAAGTCGTCACCAGGTTTTACAGTAGAATCGATGTGCGAAGCTAGCGCATCTGCCTCGCTTAAGCGGGCCTGGTTATTGGAGCAGGAAATCAAGGTGGCAGCAACAGCCAGCAGACTTGAAAAATACAGTAATGCTTTCATTAATAATGGGTTTAAAAATTTGTTCTTGTTAGTTAAAGAGACGGATAACAGCAGAAAATTGTTACTTCCCAAAACGGCCGGAAGCCGGAAATATAGCTATGCTGATGGGGTGATGAGGCTCACATTATGATGGTAATTGCGCTCTTCCAATTCTTGCAGCAACTGCTCTCCGGCTTCCGTCAATGGTTTATTTACTCCCTGAACATGGGTGTTGTATCATGCTCCTATGATCTCAATCCCTTTTTTTACTCGGGGTATAATAAATTCCTTCCCGATTACCGCCATCATATCCATCATGCCTGGTCCGGCATTGGTTCCCACCACAGTGAGCCGGAGGGGATTCATAAGCTGGCCCATGCCGATGCCTTTGTTTTGCACAAATTCTTTGGTGGCTACCTCGATGTTTTCCTTCGTAAACGGCTCAATGTTTTCAAGTACCGGGATATATTCAGTAAGCAGGGCAGGGGTTTCGGGTTTCCAGATTTTAGATACTACTTTTTCGTCGTAGGCTTCCGGCTCGACAAAGAAGAAATGCGACTGGGTAAATAAATCAGGTATTAACACAGCCCTTTCGCGAACCAGCGCACAAACCTCTTCAACATATTCAGGGCACACCTCTATATTTTTTTCTTCAAGGATGGGAATCAGAAAGGTGGCAAGTTCGGCAGGCGTTTTTTTCGAGAGATACTGGTGGTTAAACCAATGTGCTTTTTCCACATCGAATTTGGCGCCCGATTTACTTACGCGCTCAATGCTGAAATGTTCAATTAGCTGTTCGGTATTAAAAAGTTCCTGCTCTGTACCCGGGTTCCAACCCAGGAAAGCAAGCATGTTTACAAAAGCTTCGGGCAGGTAACCGCTTTCGCGATAGCCTGAGGACACTTCGCCCGATTTGGGATCGGTCCAGCGAAGCGGGAAAACCGGGAAGCCCAGGCGATCACCGTCACGCTTGCTGAGCTTGCCATTGCCATCGGGTTTCAGTAATAACGGAAGATGAGCAAATTCAGGCATTTCCTTTTCCCAGCCGAAATAGCGGTAAAGTAACACATGAATTGGTGCCGAGGGCAACCATTCCTCACCACGGATTACATGCGAAATTTTCATCAGGTAATCATCCACCACATTCGCCAGGTGATAGGTGGGCATTCCATCGGATTTATACAGAACCTTATCGTCGAGCAATGATGAATCAACGGTTACAACGCCGCGTATCAGGTCCTTTACGGTGATGGTTTCAGCTTCGGGTATCTTAACACGTATCACATAATGAACCCCTGAATCCAGCAATTCCTTTACTTCATTCTCCGATAAGGTGAGCGAATTCTTCAGGCTCATCCGGGTTTGGGGGCCATACTGGAAGGTTTCTTTGCGCGATTCGTGCTGTTTGCGGATAACGTCCAATTCCTCGGGCGTATCGAAGGCATAATATGCAGTACCATTCTGAAGGAGTTGCAATGCATACTGATGGTACATCTCTTTTCGGTCGCTCTGACGGTATGGCTCATACGGCCCGCCGATATGCACACCTTCGTCGAAAGTAATCCCACTCCAGGTAAGTGATTCAATAATATACTGTTCGGCACCCGGTACAAAACGTCCCTGGTCGGTATCCTCGATGCGGAGGATAAATTTGCCGCCATGTTTTCGGGCAAACAAATAATTATATAATGCTGTTCTTACACCGCCTATATGTAGCGGGCCAGTCGGGCTTGGGGCAAAACGTACTCTTACTTCGCGCATGATAATTTATGTTAACAGTGGGCAAAGATACAAAACCTGCGTAAGTGTGTGATGGCTAATTGTGTTAACCTGATGAAGCTGGTACTTGTATTCTGGCAAGAATTCTCCGCGGATTTTCGAAGCCGGGGTGAAATCAGAATACGCAGCCGGTGGAGCTAAGTTAATTTGTTACCTTTGCAGGTTAAAATGTTCATAACAACGGGATTTGGCAAAAGAGGGCCAATTCCCTGTGTTTTCAGTAAATAAAATGGAAAGCAATTATGAGGTACTGATCCGGAAAATTGATGAGTTTACCCGGAAGTATTACAAAAACCAACTTATCCGCGGACTGCTATATTCAATGGCAGCCCTGGGTACGTATTTTGTACTTATAGTTCTTCTTGAGTTTTTCTCGTGGTTTGGTACCGGTACAAGGAGTGTCCTTTTTTATACTTTTCTGGCAGTAGCGCTTCTTATTCTTTCGCGATTTATTCTTTTGCCACTTTTCCGTTTAGTTAAACTGGGAAAAGTTATCAGCCACGAGCAAGCTGCTGAAATGATTGGCAGGCATTTTGCCGAGGTTAAAGATGTGCTGCTTAACACGCTTCAGCTACATCAGCTTGGGGCTCAAAATGAGGATAACAGCGACCTGATAAGTGCCAGCATCGATCAGAAAATCACCCAGCTGAAACCGGTTCCTTTTACTGAGGCAGTCGATCTGAAACAAAACCGAAGGTATCTCCGCTATGCATTACCACCGGTTATTTTCCTGCTATGTGCCCTTGTGATTTCACCTTCATTTATCCTGGCTCCCTCAAAAAGGATTATTCATCACAACGAAGTCTTTGAACGGCCGGCTCCATTTACTGTTAAGATTTTAAATGATAAGCTTCAAGCGATTCAGCAGGATGACTTTACTGTAAAAGTAAAAATAGTTGGGGATGAAGTTCCAGATCAGTTGTATCTGAAATCCGGTATAGCTAATTACCGGATGGAGAAAGAAAGTAACATACTTTACAGTTATACTTTCAGGAACCTGCAGCAGGATTCCCGTTTTGTAATTTCGGCCGATCAATACAATTCAAAGGATTACACTATTAAAATCCTTCCTAAGCCCATTATCCTATCGTTTAACGTGCTTGCGGAGTACCCGGCATATCTTGGGCGCAAAAACGAATTATTTGACAATACAGGAGACCTGACAATGCCAGCAGGAACCAGGCTGACCTGGAATTTCTTTACGCGCGACACCCGAAATCTTTTTTTCAGATTTGGCGATAAGAAGTCGGAGTTGCACCCGGGCAATTCAAATGCTTTTACTTATAAAGCACGTGTATTAACCAGTGTGCCTTACTCTGTACGCATGGGAAATGAGTTTTTTGTCAACAGCGATTCATTATCCTACCAGGTAAATGTAATTCC
>DGQJ01000399.1:1973-8122 GCA_002389705.1 Bacteroidales bacterium UBA4417 | reverse complement strand
GGCCAGCGATTTTATTACTACAATATCGTTTACAACATAAACATATACAGTTGGTTAACACAAATCTGATAAAAAATTTACAGGTTTTCCAACCCTTCACAAAATGGGCTGTCATTTAATATAAAACTTAATCTGAACCATGAAAGCAATAGAAAAACCACAAGTTGTAGTTTATACCACCCTGTTGATCCTGCTTGCCCTGATTGCACTAATTATCAGCATGTCGGGTTGCGTGAGCGAACGTATCGATGGTAACCGCGACCTGGCCACGGAGCAACGGTCAGTGCTGCCTTTCAGCGAAGTAACTTCTTCTGGCAGTTTTCATGTTACCGTAGTTCCTTCCGGTGAAACCCGCCTAGAAGTAAAAGCCGAATCGAACCTGCTTCCATACCTTGTAACCAATTCCAACGGAACCACGCTTACCTTAAGATTTAATGATGGATACCGCATTCACGAACATTTTCCTGTCGAAGTTTTTGTTTATACCCCGGTTTTACAATCCGTCAGGTTATCGGGTTCGGGTTACGTGGATTGCGGCAGTTTCAGTCCCGAAAGGATGAATATTAATATTTCGGGCTCAGGCAATGTGATGGGTAATTTTGATACCGGCGAACTCGACGCCGTACTTTCTGGCTCGGGCAACCTCGAACTGACCGGCTTTGCCACGAATACCCACCTCATGGTTTCGGGATCGGGCAATATCAATTTGCCACAAATGCAACAGGAATCGTGCACAGCACTTATTTCGGGAAGCGGCAGCATTATCGCCTTTGCATCCAAAACCCTGAACGCTACCATCTCGGGCAGTGGAAATGTATTCTACCTGGGTAGCCCGGCTATATCAACCCATATTACGGGATCAGGAACCGTAAAAAGGTATCAGTAAATCAGTTAAATCAAAAAATATACGCCTGCATGCCTGTAACCTCACAACCTGCTGATGCGTCATAAAAGTAAAACATCAATTCATAACCTTTAATTCTTATTTCCGTGAAACGAATTTTTACCCTGTTCATTATAATGTTTTTTGCGGGTACACAGGCTTTTAGCCAGGAATACAGGCAGGCTGCCGGTCTGAGGCTGGGTGGCGCCGGGGGTGTAACCTACCGCCGCCTGTTCGACCGCAACGTTGCCGGCGAACTAATGCTGGTTTCGCAAAACCATGGAACCTCACTTGCTTTTCTTTTCGAAAAACAACGTCCTGCTTTGCTTTTCGACGACCTGAACCTGAATTTTATCTATGGTGCGGGAGCCCATATCGGCGGCGCAAATAGTAACTGCGATCATTACGATTCGTATACCTACGGACATTATCATTCGGGATATAACACCATGCAACTGGGTTTCGATGGATTTCTTTCATTCGAATATATCGTTCCGCGATATCCCATTGCGTTGAGCCTCGAGAGCAAACCTTATTTCGAATTCTTCGACGATCATAACTTCGGGCTCCACCTGTTTGTGATTGCATTCGGGGCAAGGTATATGTTTTAATGGGCAACAAATAACAAAGACAAACACATCAGTAAAACAATAATTTTAAAAACATTTGTATGAGAAATACTGCTTTAATACTCCTGGTAATTGCTTCTTTAATAGGCTCAACCGCACAGGCTCAGGACACGCTCCGGCTTTTCGGGCATAAAGAAAAACAACCGGCTCAGCCACACCCGGTACATGTCGAAACCTCAAAATCTTCGGAGATACAAACGCTTACCGGCCGCGGGCACTCCAATGGATTCTATTTTGGTTTTCATACCGAATACTCTCAGGTAGCCGGGTATGATGCTTTCGGCGCCGGGGGAACACTGGCTTACATTGCCAACCATGGGCTTGCTGTGGGATTTTCGGGGAAAGGATTTTTTACCGAGCTCTATGAAACGTTGCCGGGTTCGAATACAAGCTATGGTTATAACGGCGGTTATGGCGGTATACTTATTGAACCCATTTTATTCCCCAGGTACCCGGTTCATGTGGCATTCCCAATATTACTGGGCGGCGGAGGCATTGCCCGCAGCATTATTACCGATTATTCATATCCTTACGATCATACCGATATGTATGTGGAAAATGCCGAGGCTTTCCTGATTGCCGAGCCTGGAGTGGAAATAGAATTTAACGTAGCCCGCTGGATGCGGCTGGCTGTGGGCGGAAGCTACAGGTTTACCACGGCGCTGGATAACAGTAGCTTCTCGTCGAACCCGATGGATGGTTTTACCGCTGGTTTTTCGTTTAAATTCGGTAAATTTTAAAACATATTCTCAGCCTGGCCCACCAGGGTTCGGGATTTAATAAACTTCCTTTTGCCCCGGCAGAAGGAAGTTTTTGCTTTAGGTATACCTCATTTATCCCAGCCGGTTACAGATAAAAATGTAATTTTGCCCCATCGTTTATTAAAGCAGTGTTTCAAAATCCCACCCTTCACCGGCTTACACATGCCGTAACATCGGCCCTGCCCAAAGGCATGAAAACAGCCTGGTGGCTCATTAAAATCACCATCCCGGTTTCGTTTGCTGTGATGCTGCTCGGTTATTTCGGTGCACTTAACCTCATGGCGCAGTATACCGGTCCGCTCTTCGGGCATATAGGCCTGCCAGGTGTTTCGGCCATTGTGTTGGTTACCAGTATTTTTACAAATATTTACTCGGTGGTGGCGGTACTTTCGCTGTTGCAACTCCCTGTACGCGAAGGGATCATTATCGGCACCATGTGCCTGGTATCGCACGGTTTCCTCATCGAAACCGCCGTGATGAACCGCACCGGCTCTTCCGTTGTGCGTATGCTTTTGCTCAGGCTCACCGGCAGCCTGGTAATTGGCTGGATGCTGAACCTGCTGATGCCAGGCAGTATTTCACCCGATGTACATGCCCTGGTTCAGCACCAGGAAACGTTTGGTACCGCTTTTATGCACTGGTTCAATTCCATTTCGCGCACTACCATCAAAATTTTGATACTGGTAAATATCCTGCTGGTATTCCAGCGCATACTCGACGAGTTCGGCTGGCTTGGCATTATTGAAAGACCCTTGTCGCCGCTCATGAAAGTATTCGGTCTGCCACGCAGCACTACCTTGTCGTGGGTGGTGGCTAACCTTATCGGGCTGGCTTATGGCTCAGCCATTATGATTGAAGAATCGGAAAAAGGCCGCATGAACCGGCAGGATGCCGACCTGCTGAACCACCACGTGGCATTGTCGCACTCCCAGCTCGAAGACCCTTTGCTTTTTCTAACTCTGGGCTATGCTATCCACTGGCTTATCTGGCCCCGGCTGATCATTGCCATTGCGGCAGTATGGATCCGAAAAGCCGAGCTTAAACTCCTGGCGATTTACGGCAGCAAAAAGGCACTTGAACAAATCCGTCCGTAAGCGCCCGATTGAAGACCGCAGCCCTTCATATAGCCAGAATCTGCATGCTTTTGTTGTCACCGCCTCAACAACCATCAGCTTAGTGATTTGCACCGGCAAATGGTTATCCCCGGCACCTGCTTTCCTGATCAGCCTTTTTACAGTCACTATGCCAAACCCAGTATCCATGGGTTCCCTGTAATCAGTTACTTAAGCCGTTTTATAAATTTTAATTCCCCTCTTTTTCCAGAACATTTGCATATATTACTACAATTTATAACTTTGCAACCCATATATCTCCGAATAACTGTTTCAATCACAATAAATTTACTTTTACAATGAAAGTCTACAAGACAAGCGAAGTAAGGAATATTGCACTTATCGGCGGAGCCAAGTCAGGAAAAACGACTACAGCCGAAGCAATGCTTTTTGAAGGCGGATTAATTAACCGTCGTGGAACAATTGAAGACAAAAATACCGTTTCCGATTATCGTGAGATAGAATTGGAAAGGCAGAATTCAGTGAGCTCGACGGTAATGTATACTGAATTTAAAGGCAAGAAAATAAATATAATTGACACCCCGGGTTTCGATGATTTTATCGGCGAAACCGTGGCAGCGCTTCATGTGGTTGATACCGCTGTGATGCTTGTAAATGCACAGAACGGTGTTGAAGTAGGAACTGAAATTACCTGGAGGCAGACCAATAAAAAACAAACCCCGGTAATTGTTGCCGTGAACCAGCTGGAACACGAAAAAGCCAATTTCGAGGAAACGGTTCGCCAACTGAAAACACAGTTCGGAGGCAATATTACTGTAATGCAATATCCTGTAAACGAAGGTCATAGCTTTAACAGCATCATCGACCTTTTACAGATGAAAATGCTTAAGTATCCTGATGGCGGTGGCAAACCCGAAGTACTCGATATCCCTGCCGGCGAAATGGCAAAAGCCGAAAAGCTTCAGGGCGAACTGATAGAAAAAGCAGCCGAAAGTGATGAGTCACTCATGGAAGCTTTCTTCGAAAACGGATCGCTTACCGAAGAACAGCTCGAAAACGGATTGAAATCAGGGATCATTTCACGTGGTTTGTTCCCGGTTTTCTGCCTCTCGGCAAAACATAACAAGGGCGTTGGCCGCTTGATGGAATTTATCTGTTCATCAGCACCCGCACCCGACGAAATGCCGGCAGTGAAAACCGTTGGCGGAAAAGATCTGAAATGCAATGCTGCCGACCCGGCTTGCCTGCGCATTTTCAAAATCTCTATTGAGGAACACCTGGGCGAAATTGCTTTCTTTAAAGTATATGGCGGCGAAATTACCGAGGCCATGGACCTGGTAAACAGTGCCAACTCAGGCAAAGAGCGTATTCCGCAATTATTGCTGGTTGCCGGTAAAAAACGCGAAAAAATTGAAAAAGTATGCGCCGGCGATATTGCAGCTACCATCAAACTAAAAAGCACACGTACCGGCGATACACTCAACTCGGCTAAAAATGCCGATGATGTAATTGTTCCCATCGCTTTCCCGGCCCCGAAAATCAGCATGGCTATTAAAGCCAAAAATTCGGGCGACGACGAAAAACTGGGCGCTCGCCTCAACGAAATGCACAAAGTGGACCAAACCCTGCTGGTTGAATATTCGAAAGAACTCAAACAGGTTATCATTAAAGGACAAGGCGAACTTCACCTGAATATCGCAAAATGGCACCTCGAGCACCTCGACAAAATTGCTGTCGACTTTATTGCCCCTAAAATCCCATACCGCGAAACCATTACCAAATCGGCTAAAGCCATGTACCGCCACAAAAAACAATCGGGTGGCGCCGGCCAGTTTGGCGAAGTGCATATGATGATTGAGCCTTATACCGAAGGCATGAAATTCCAGAGCGAATTCCCTGTACGTGGTACCGATGAGCAGCCATTGCCATGGGGCGGCAAACTGGTGTACAACAACTGTATCGTGGGTGGAGCCATCGATGCACGCTTTATGCCGGCTATACTGAAAGGGATTATGGAAAAAATTGAAGAAGGCCCGCTTACAGGTTCATATGCCCGCGATATTGTTGTAAATATTTACGATGGTAAAATGCACCCGGTCGACTCGAACGAACTTGCCTTTAAACTGGCAGGCCGTAATGCGTTTAAAGAAGCATTTAAAAATGCAGGTCCCAAAATTCTTGAGCCTATTTATGATGTAGAGGTTATGGTTCCTGCCGACCGTATGGGCGATATTATGACCGACCTGCAGGGCCGTCGCGCCATTATTATGGGTATGGACAGCGAAGGAAACTACCAGATTATTAAAGCCAAAGTTCCATTGGCCGAAATGAACCGCTACTCCACCGCACTGAGCTCGCTTACCTCGGGCAGCGGTACCTATTCGCTGGCATTTGCCGAATACGCCCAGGTTCCACCCGATGTACAAACCGCCCTGCTCAAAGCTTACGAAGAACAGGAAAAAGAAGAAGAATAGTTTTCGTAACTTTCCAATCTATATCAAAAAACCCTGGCTTGTTGGCCGGGGTTTTTTATTAAACAAGAGGCTGTCTCAAAAGTGGAGTGTTCGAAATTAAAATTGGCGGGGATTAAAAAACGAGCATATTCATTCACGGAAGTGTCATTCAAAGGTGAAGGAATATCGCATGGAAAATCCGGCTTCAATTCCGCTCCTTTTGTCCTTTGCATCTGTATCAGCCTCCTTACGGGTGTACATACTGTAATTTATCCTGGGAACCAGTGCGAGATTCTTAGCCATAAACAGGTTATATCCAGCACCAATGCTAAATTCCGAAGTATTGTATT
>DGQJ01000399.1:0-1926 GCA_002389705.1 Bacteroidales bacterium UBA4417 | reverse complement strand
GGTTTCCTTATCCTTTTCGCCCGATCCACGTACCCGGAATTCAGCACCTACAGCTAAATTATCAAAGACGTATCGGTAATATTCTATTTCGAGGGCTGCACACAGGTCCGATAAGCTGTTTTCAAAATCGTTGTACATATCGTCGCCGATATAACTGCTTTTTAGGGTACCGAATTTCATATTGAATGAAGTTGAACCACCTACAACATTGGTCCCTTTGGTGTACATGTTTTCTGAAAATGCACTGATCTGTTCGCAATCATGGGCATACGAAGCGCATGGCAGCGAAATATTAAGACGTGTGCCCAGGTTTATTCCTGACCTGATGTCTTTATAGTTATCGTCTTTGGAAATAAAGTAATCATAATTCACAAAAGGGGTTACATAAAAGCCTGTACTTTTACCCAAGGCCAAAGGAGCACCAACTTCGAAATTCACCCCGTATTCATTGTATTTACTATCCTGCTAATAGCCCGGGCTTTCATATTTCGACTTGCTCACCCCGGCGCTGAATTCACCCCTGCCGTAAATATTGACCAGCTGCCCGATGGTATGTCCATAAAGGGCATTTACCGATGCCATGGTAGTAACGTCAATCTCGTCAATATCCCCGTTCCTGGTTCTGGTTTTTTCGCTGGATATACCCATGCCAACCCCAATGTTATCGGCTACAAAGTATGTGCCTTCTATATGTAAACCGAAACGATTCCGGTTACCGGCACTTTCCCTGTTTGATTCCAGGCCCTTCCAGCTAAATTTTAAATCGTTCGAGAGGTTCCACAAGGTGTTCCCTTTCGCGAATGGCGATTCAACCGGTATCTTAAGTTTATCAAGTTTATCATCCTGACCGGAGACATGACTTGCACTTAAAAATGCCAGCAAAAAAGCCGACGTAGTTAAAATTAATGTCTTCATGGCTAAAAATTTTTAGTGAGTACCTGATTTTCTTTCAATGCCTGTTATTATTCATTTATTAACCAGGTACTACATGCTTTACATGCAAAAGCAGCGTACCTGAAAAAATAGAATAATGATGTTGAAAAAGTTTTGTTAAAGGACTGCCAGAAGATCGTGACAACAGAAGACTATGGTATTTTTACGAATATCAGGATGATAAAAGAGACAGCCCTGAGTAATACCAGTTTTAACTACCAGCTTTTTGCTTAGTGATTTACGCGATTGGCTTTATGATGAACCAAACAGATTTAGGTAACTCCTGTAGTAAATTATACATATAACAAATTGAATATGATTAATGCTTTATCGGGTAAAGTTTTAATGGAATAGTAAAAAACAATATACATGTTTGAAATGCACTGTAAAGTGCATTACCTGGGAATGTGATCAGCGCTAATAAGCCTAAACCGGATAAAGACGGGCGAGCCGCGATCCTTAAAATTGTTTAGCAGGGTATGCGATCATTCAGTATCCATGATGTGTATGCCGGGTTTCGATGGGATTGGTGTCTTGATCCTGAAAATCACAGCAGCTTTCGTTTGTTCACATGGAAAGTTTGGATATGAAATTTTGCTCAACCAATGAAAGTTTGAGGTTTCCCAGATATAAGCGACAGCGGATTTCGGTTATGTTGCTTACCTGGCCTATCAAGCAAGTGAAACATACATGCGCAATCGGCGCATTTAAAAATGCAGGTCTCATAACCCTTGACTCATCATACGATGTGGAAGAGATGGCTTCGGCCAACCATCTGTCCAATATATTGTCTGGCCTGCAGGTCCGCTGAGCCATTATTATGGGTATGGACAGCCAGGCAGACTTCCGGATTATTAAAGCCTGGGCTTAATCATACAGAATGAACCGGTATTCCACGGCCCTGAGCATGTTTCTCCGGGATGGGGCGGGTAGTATTTTGTTGCGTTTATAAATTTGTTAACTATTCAGATTATAGAATAATATTCCCTATCA
>DGQJ01000148.1:488-9002 GCA_002389705.1 Bacteroidales bacterium UBA4417 | reverse complement strand
ATAACCGAACGACCTGAATAGTCGACACGTTTACCAAGCAGGTTCTGGCGGAAACGTCCTTGTTTACCTTTAAGGCTGTCGCTCAACGATTTCAGGGCGCGGTTCGATTCAGTTTTAACCGAACTTGCTTTACGTGAGTTATCGAAAAGTGAATCAACAGCTTCCTGGAGCATACGTTTTTCGTTACGCATAATCACATCCGGAGCTTTGATTTCGATCAGCCTTTTTAAACGGTTGTTACGAATTATAACCCTGCGGTACAGGTCATTTAAATCGCTGGTAGCGAAACGACCACCATCCAATGGAACCAACGGACGAAGTTCGGGTGGAATAACCGGAACAACTTTCACAATCATCCACTCTGGTTTGTTTTCGCCACGGGTTTGTGCATCACGGAACGATTCGTAAACCTGGAGACGTTTGAGCGCTTCCATTTTACGCTGCTGCGATGTCTCGGTATTGGCTTTGTGACGCAGGTCGTACGACATCTGGTCGAGGTCGATGCGGGCAAGCAAATCAACCAATGCTTCGGCACCCATCCTGGCAATAAATTTGTTCGGATCGCTGTCGTCGAGATACTGGTTATCTTTTGGCAATTTATCGAGGTAATCGAAGTATTCTTCCTCGGTAATAAAATCGAGGGGTTTGATACCTTCCGATGCCAGGACACCTGCCTGTATAACAACGTATCTTTCGTAATAAATGATTGAATCGAGTTTTTTGGAAGGAATTCCGAGCAATGCACCAATTTTATTGGGCAACGAACGGAAATACCAGATATGCGCAACAGGAACCACAAGTTGTATGTGTCCCATGCGTTCGCGGCGAACTTTTTTCTCAGTTACTTCAACACCGCAACGGTCGCAAACAATACCCTTATATCGGATACGTTTGTATTTACCGCAATGACATTCCCAGTCCTTCACAGGTCCAAAAATGCGTTCACAGAACAAACCATCCCTTTCAGGCTTGTATGTTCTGTAGTTGATAGTTTCGGGTTTAAGTACTTCACCGCTCGACCTTTCCAGGNNAGGCTTATCCTGATTCTGGAAAATTTGTTAGCGGCTGTATTTTCTTTTCTGAAAGCCATATATCAAGAAAGGATTAACGATTAATTTACTTTTGTTTCACACCAGATAAATAAAGACCTGCAAAAGCATCATGTTTTTGAAACATGATGCTTTGCGGCTTTAGATTATCTATTCGAAGCTTACGTTGAGACCTAAGCCCCTGAGCTCGTGAACAAGTACATTGAATGATTCGGGGATACCCGGTATCGGCATATTTTCACCTTTAACAATAGCTTCATAAGCTTTTGCCCTTCCGACAACATCGTCGGATTTAACAGTGAGAACTTCCTGAAGGATATTTGCAGCACCGAAAGCTTCCAGTGCCCATACTTCCATTTCACCGAAACGCTGACCTCCGAACTGGGCTTTACCTCCTAATGGCTGCTGCGTGATGAGCGAATATGGACCGATTGAACGGGCATGCATCTTATCGTCAACCATATGGTGCAGTTTCAGCATATAAATATAGCCGACTGTTGCGGTTTGATCGAATCGTTCACCGGTTCCGCCATCATAAAGGTAAACTTTACCATTTTCAGGTAAACCTGCCTTTTCCATGAGGGTGTTGATTTGCTCGTTAGTGCCTCCGTCGAAAATAGGAGTTGCAAAATGAACGCCCATTTTTGCTCCGGCCCAACCGAGAACAGTTTCGTAAATCTGGCCGAGGTTCATACGCGAAGGTACACCCAGCGGGTTCAGTACGATATCAACCGGTGTTCCGTCTTCGAGGAAAGGCATATCTTCTTCACGTACGATACGTGCAACGATACCTTTGTTTCCGTGGCGACCCGCCATCTTATCCCCTACTTTCAGTTTCCGTTTTTTAGCTACATAAACCTTTGCCATCTGAACGATACCATTTGGCAACTCGTCGCCAACGGTAGCTACAAATTTCTTCCGGTTGTAAACACCCAGAATTTCTTTGTATTTAATGATATAGTTGTTGATGAGTTGTTTGATGAGCTCATTAACATCTTTATCAGTAGTCCATTTGTTCGGGTTCACGTTAATGAAATCGATACCCATTAACATTTTCTGGGTAAATTTCACCTTTTTGGGAACCATTTCATTTTTGAAGTTGTTGTAAACCCCTTGCGAAGTTTTTCCACTTACCAATACAGTAAGTTTGTCAACAAGCTTCTGTTTAAGGTCCGAAGTGCTTTTTGCAAATTCGTCGTCGAGTTCCTTAACAAAATCCTTTTCTTTTGCTTTAAGTTTTTTATCCTTAACTACTCGTGAGAAAAGTTTTTTGTCAATAACTACGCCCTTCATCGAAGGTGGTGCTTTGAGCGAGGCATCCTTAACATCGCCGGCTTTGTCGCCGAATATGGCACGCAGAAGTTTTTCTTCCGGAGTAGGATCGCTTTCGCCTTTCGGTGTAATTTTACCTATTAAAATATCACCTTCGTTAACTTCGGCTCCAATTCGGATCAATCCGCTTTCGTCAAGATCCTTGGTTGCTTCCTGGCTAACATTGGGAATGTCGTTGGTAAGTTCTTCAACACCGCGTTTGGTATCACGAACCTCGAGGGTAAATTCTTCGATGTGCAATGAGGTGAAGATATCTTCTTTCACAACACGTTCGGAAATTACTATAGCATCCTCAAAATTGTAACCTTTCCAAGGCATGAATGCCACCATCAGGTTACGTCCCAGTGCAAGTTCACCGGCTTGTGTAGCGTATCCTTCGCAAAGTACCTGTCCTTTTTTAACCTTATCGCCTTTGCGGACGATAGGCCTCAGGTTGATACAGGTGTTTTGGTTGGTTCGCGAAAATTTGGTGAGGTTATATACTTTTATATCGTCGTCGAAGCTAACAAGTCTTTCCTCTTCAAGGCGTGCATAGCGGATCACAATCTGAACTGAATCCACGTATTCAACAATACCATCGCCTTCGGCGTTGATAAGCACCCGCGAATCCTGGGCAACCCTGGCTTCGATGCCTGTACCAACTATCGGCCTCTCAGGATTGAGAAGCGGAACGGCCTGGCGCATCATGTTCGATCCCATCAGCGCACGGTTTGCATCGTCATGCTCAAGGAACGGAATCAGCGAAGCGGCAATGGAGGCAATCTGGTTAGGAGCAATATCAACAAGGTCAACCTTTTCCTTTTCAATCAAAGGATAGTCGGCCAGGTAACGAACTTTTACTTTTTCGTCGCGGATATTGCCATCCTCGTCCATAGGCGTGGTAGCCTGCGCAATAATTTTGTTTTCTTCTTCTTCGGCACTCAGGTACATGGTTTCCACAAGGTCAACCTTACCGTTGGTAACAGCCTTGTAGGGAGTTTCTATAAACCCGAGTTTATTGATTTTCGCGAAAACGCAAAGTGAAGAAATAAGACCGATGTTTGGTCCTTCAGGTGTTTCGATGGTACAAAGACGTCCGTAGTGGGTATAATGAACGTCGCGCACTTCGAAACCGGCTCTTTCGCGTGAAAGTCCACCTGGTCCCAATGCTGAAACCCTGCGTTTGTGAGCAATTTCACTCAGCGGGTTTGTTTGGTCCATAAACTGCGACAACTGGTTGGTACCAAAAAACGAATTGATAACGCTTGATAAAGTTTTAGCGTTGATCAGGTCCATTGGAGTGAATACCTCGTTATCGCGAACATTCATACGCTCCCTGATGGTACGGGCCATACGGGCCAAACCAACACCAAACTGGTTATAGAGCTGTTCACCAACCGTACGTACACGGCGGTTACTCAGGTGGTCAATATCATCAACTTCAGTTCTTGAGTTGATAAGCCCAATCAGGTATTTGATGATCGAAATCAGGTCTTCTTTGGTAAGAACCTTGGTTTCGAGCGGGATATCGAGCGACAGTTTTTTATTAATCCTGTAACGTCCTACATCACCCAGGTCGTAGCGTTTATCGGAGAAAAACAATTTCTCGATAATACCACGTGCGGTTTCCTCATCGGGTGGTTCAGCGTTACGTAACTGCCTGTATATATATTCAACAGCTTCTTTCGAGCTGTTGGCGGTATCTTTTTGCAGGGTATTAAAAATGATGGAATAATCCTGCGAGTTGATATCGTCGCGGTGGAGTAATATTGACTTAGCGCCGGAGTCAACAATCAGGTCGATATGATTATTGTCAAGAATGGTTTCGCGGTCAATAATTACGTCAGTACGTTCGATAGATACAACTTCGCCTGTATCCTCATCACCGAAATCTTCGATCCAGGTACGGAGAACCCTTGCAGCAAGTTTACGGCCAACGTATTTTTTCAGGCCGGCTTTGCTTACTTTAATTTCTTCTGCAAGGTTAAAGATTTCGAGAATATCTTTGTCACTTTCAAAACCGATAGCCCGTAAAAGAGTAGTTACGGGTAATTTTTTCTTACGGTCGATGTACGCATACATCACGTGGTTAATGTCAGTGGTAAATTCCATCCAGGAGCCTTTGAAAGGGATGATCCTGGCTGAGAATAATTGCTGGCCATTGGTATGAAAGCTGGTACCGAAAAATACACCGGGCGAACGATGCAACTGGGAAACAACCACACGTTCGGCACCATTTACAACAAATGTGCCTTTAGGAGTCATGTAAGGGATCATTCCCAGGTACACGTCCTGAATGATAGTTTCGAAATCTTCGTGTTCGGGGTCGGTGCAGAAAAGTTTTAATTTTGCTTTCAGAGGAACGCTGTAGGTAAGTCCTCTTTCGATGCACTCCTCTATGGAATATCGGGGTGGATCAATAAAATAATCAAGGAACTCGAGAACAAAATTATTCCTGGCATCGGTAATCGGGAAGTTTTCCGAGAAAACCTTGAAAAGGCCTTCATTTACACGATTGTCAGGATTTGTCTCCAGTTGAAAGAAGTCCTGGAAAGACTTTATTTGAACTTCGAGAAAATCAGGATATTCTGATTTTATTTTTGAGGTCCCGAAGCTAAACCGTTCAGTTTTTTGTGAAGCCAAAGCCATGAAATTTTAGATTTAAAGAAACAAAGTATTTTTAAACAATTAATCCCGATATGAAAATCGGGAAGAAAACTGACTACTTATTCGCGCGTAGAGCAGGAATAAGCAGTCAGTTTGGTAATTGTAGTCTAAATAGCAATAGTTACTTTATCTCAACTTCTGCACCTGCTTCTTCGAGCTGTTGTTTCAGGGCGTTAGCTTCGTCCTTGGTAACACCTTCTTTCAAAGGTTTTGGAGCAGCATCAACTAAATCTTTAGCTTCCTTCAGACCAAGGCTGGTTAATTCTTTTACAAGTTTAACAACTGCCAGTTTAGCCTGGCCAGCGCTCTTCAGGATAACATTGAATGAGGTTTGTTCTTCAACTACAGGTGCATCGCCACCGGCTGCTGCCATCATTACTGGAGCTGCTGCTGCTGGTTCAATACCGTATTCGTTTTTAAGTATCTGAGCAAGCTCATTTACTTCTTTTACTGTCAGATTAACTAACTGTTCAGCGAAAGCTTTCAAGTCTGCCATTTTATTTGTTTTTTTTAGTGTTTTACAATTATTGATTAATTCATTTTGTTCTCGGGCCTGTGATTAAGCAGGACGTTCGGACAAGGTCTTAATGACACCTGATAATTTTTGACCACCGGATTGCAGTGCCGAAATAACATTGCGTGCAGGTGAATTGAGCGCCAGGATAACATCAGCAATAAGCTCGTTTTTGGTCTTAATAGCGATGAGGGCGTCAAGTTGATTATCTCCAACAAAGGCCATTTCTTCAACGTAAGCGCCTTTGAGTTTAGGTTTATCAGATGTTTTCCTGAATTCTTTGATCAGCTTGGCAGGAACATTTCCCTGTTCTGCGATCATAATTGAGGTGTGACCTTTCAGAACATCGTACAGAGGTCCAAAGTCCTTACCGGACTTTTCCATTGCTTTTTGCAGCAATGCGTTTTTAACTACGATCAACTCAACTTCCCTTTTAAAACAAAGGCGACGCAGCTTGCTGGTATTTTCAGAATTCATATCTGAGATATCTGTAATGTACAGATATTTAGCAGCCTGCAATTGTTCTGTTAAGGTTTCTATAAGTTGATTCTTGTCTTCTCTTTTCATAGCGATTTTTGTTCTTTAAAGATCAAGTACTTATTGTTACCGGAATTATTATTTGACCGATTTTTCATCGATACGTACACCAGGACTCATAGTACTCGACATGAACACGCTTTTTACATAAGTACCTTTAGCCGATGAGGGTTTAAGCTTAACGATAGTTGCTAATAATTCCTTAGCATTCTCGATGAGTTGTTCCTGTTCGAAAGATACTTTGCCTATACCTGCGTGGATGATACCGAATTTATCAACTTTAAAGTCGATTTTACCGGCTTTTACTTCCTGCACAGCTTTACCTACTTCCATAGTAACGGTACCTGTCTTGGGGTTTGGCATAAGGCCACGGGGACCAAGTATGCGGCCAAGAGCACCAACTTTGGGCATAATGCTAGGCATTGTAATAATAACGTCAACGTCAGTCCAGCCTTCTTTAATTTTCTGGATATACTCGTCAAGGCCAACATAATCAGCTCCGGCAGCTTTTGCTTCTTCTTCCTTCTCAGGAGTACAGAGCACGAGAACCTTTATAGTTTTCCCGGTTCCATGCGGCAAGGTAACAATACCTCTCACCATCTGGTTTGCTTTACGAGGGTCAACACCAAGACGTACATCAATATCAACAGAAGCGTCGAATTTTGTTGTAGTTATGTCTTTGACAATACGTGTCGCGTCAGCTAGTGTATAAGTAGCGTCCTTGTCGTATTTAGCTAAAGCCAGTTTTTGATTTTTTGTCAATTTAGCCATTTTACGTAAGGTTAATGGTAATAACACATTTTAATTCATGAAAGCCTGATCAGCAGATCAGCTTTACATACTTGGAAATTCGCCTTGAACAGTGATGCCCATACTACGGGCAGAACCTGCCACCATGCGCATCGCGGATTCGAGAGTGAAACAATTCAGGTCTTCCATCTTGCCTTCGGCAATTTCTTTTACCTGGTCCCACGTAACTGAAGCAATCTTTTTACGGTTTGGTTCAGCCGATCCGCTTTTCTGCTTGGTCACTTCAAGGAGTTGAACGGCAACAGGAGGCGTTTTAACAATAAAATCAAACGACTTGTCCTTGTATACAGTAATGATAACAGGAGTAACCTTACCGGCCCTGTCCTGTGTACGTGCATTGAACTGTTTACAGAACTCCATAATATTCACACCCTTCGAACCTAATGCAGGTCCTACAGGAGGTGAAGGATTAGCCGCGCCACCTTTAATTTGCAGTTTAATTAATCCAGCAACTTCTTTTGCCATCTTTTGTTTTCTTAAAGGATTTGTACTTGCGGAATTCGGTAACTACCTATGCTTCCTTTGCAACCTGCGTAAACGAAAGTTCCAGAGGAGTTTTACGGCCAAAGATTTTTACCATCACTTTCAGTTTCTTTTTTTCCTCATTGATTTCTTCAATGATTCCGCTGAAACTGTTGAATGGCCCGTCAATGACTGTAACTGTTTCACCAACAATATATGGGATACTGAATTCGGCGCCTTGCTCTGAGAGCTCGTCTACCTTTCCAAGTATCCTGTTTACTTCGGCTTGTCTCAGGGGTACTGGCTGATCTTTCGAGCCAAGAAAACCCAAAACCCCGGGGATATTGCGAATAATGTGTGGTATCTCACCTGTAAGAACAGCTTCGATTAAAACATAACCGGGCAAGTAGCTACGCTCCTTGCTTACTTTTTTACCGTTACGTACCAGGTAGACTTTTTCAGTTGGAATGAGCACTTGCGAAACATAATCCTGTAAACCGAGACGGTTAATCTCGCTTTCGAGGTATATTTTCACCTTCTTCTCATTCCCGCTTATGGCTCTCACCACATACCACTTTTTCACTTGTTCGCCCATGCCGGATGGTGAATTAAGGTTGGTTACCACTAAATATCAGACTTCAGAATAATAAGGATTAAAACAATGTATAAAATTGCTGGAGGATAACCTCAAACGATTTATCCATTGCAAAAACTACCAGCGCAATGATCAGGGAAGCAACTGACACAACTACTGCGCTATTCTGCAATTCGCTCCATGTTGGCCATGAAACTTTATGCATGAGTTCATCGTAACTTTCTTTAATGTACTCAACGAATTTATTATTTGCCATATGGTCTAATATTTTGCACGGGTGGTAGGAGTCGAACCCACAGCCTACGGTTTTGGAGACCGCCACTCTACCAATTGAGCTACACCCGTATAGCCATAGCCTGTCGCAGGGTTACCTGGAACAGGCCAGACAGTAATAACATTAATTAAAAAGGCAGAGATGGAATCCCAGGCACGAGATTCCATCTCTATTTTTTTTAGTCAAGAATTTCGGTTACCTGACCTGCACCAACTGTACGGCCACCTTCGCGGATAGCAAAACGTAAGTTTTTGGTCATTGCGATTTCGCTGATAAGGTTAACTTCGATAGTTAC
>DGQJ01000148.1:0-329 GCA_002389705.1 Bacteroidales bacterium UBA4417 | reverse complement strand
ACGATTTCAACAGGATCACCTACGTGAATAATACCTGATTCAATACGTCCGGTTGCAACGGTACCACGACCGGTGATTGAGAATACATCTTCAATCGGCATGAGGAAATCTTTGTCAACCAAACGGGTTGGCAATGGAATGTAGCTATCAACTGCATCCATGAGTTCCATAATTTTTGCAACCCATTTTGGTTCTTTATTTAATCCACCAAGAGCTGATCCACGGATAACAGGAACGTTGTCGCCGTCAAATCCATAGAATGAAAGCAGTTCGCGGATTTCCATTTCAACCAGGTCGAGTAATTCTTCATCATCAACAAGGTCAACTTT
>DGQJ01000147.1 GCA_002389705.1 Bacteroidales bacterium UBA4417 | reverse complement strand
TGCTGAGCAAGTCACTGTATAGCAAAAAGGATGATCTCGATTTCGAAAAGCCGCTTACAAACCTTGTTTGGATCACTTCCGTGATGTCGATTCTGGTAACTTTTGTTGCAAGCTATTTCCTGGTGGGCCCTTCGACTACCGTTGGTGCGCTGGATGCTAACCTGTGGGTGGTGTTATCTGTAATTATCAGTTGTGGTACGCTGGGAGGCGCACTTATTCCTGAATTTACTAAAATATTTACTTCACCAAAATCGGCCCATGTTCAGGAGATTGTAAACTCCGGGAAAGAAGGCGGAGCTTCGCTTACCATCCTTTCTGGATTTGTAGGCGGAAACTTCAGCGCATTCTGGATGGGAATGGTATTCGTGCTGCTTATGTTTATTGCTTATATCGCCAGCACTTTCGGCCTCGACCAGTTTATGATTTACTCATCGATATTTGCCTTTGGCCTGGTTGCTTTTGGCTTGCTGGGCATGGGTCCTGTTACCATTGCCGTCGACAGCTACGGACCTGTTACTGATAATGCACAATCGGTTTATGAACTGTCGTTAATTGAAGACGAGCCGAATATTTCGCAGCAAATTGAAAAAGATTTTGGGTTCAAACCCGATTTCGAAAAATCGAAACATTACCTTGAGGCCAATGATGGTGCCGGAAATACCTTTAAAGCAACTGCAAAACCTGTGTTAATTGGTACAGCAGTTGTAGGAGCAACAACCATGATTTTCTCGCTTATTCTGGTTATTAAAAATGTGCTGGGTGTTGAGCCCGAAACCATTTTGAATATCCTGAATCCGTGGACAATTCTGGGCTTCCTTTGTGGTGGCGCGGTGATTTACTGGTTTACCGGTGCTTCAACGCAGGCTGTTACCGTTGGCGCATACCGTGCAGTTGAGTTTATCAAGAGAAACATCAACCTCGACCCGAATGCCCCGAAAAAAGCGGATGTGGAAAAATCGAAAGAGGTGGTGAAAATTTGTACAGTTTATGCCCAAAAAGGAATGCTCAATATTTTTATCGGCATTTTCTCATTTGCCCTTGCATTTGCATTTATCTCGGGTTATGAAGCAACCGGAGGAGCTACAAAGGCAATTCAGTTTGCAGCTGCTTCATTCTTTGTTTCGTACCTCATTTCTATAGCTATTTTTGGTTTGTTCCAGGCNNGTTCCAGGCTATATTTATGGCCAATGCCGGTGGCGGCTGGGACAATGCCAAAAAGGTGGTTGAAGTGGATCTGAAAATGAAAGGCACACCGCTGCACGATGCCACCATTGTTGGCGATACCGTGGGCGACCCGTTTAAAGATACCTCTTCGGTGGCTATGAACCCTGTAATCAAATTCTCTACTTTATTTGGTCTGCTGGCTATGGAAATTGCCATTTCGGCCGCCTTCCGCCCGGTAGCTCCGTATGTGGGAATTGCGTTCCTGGTAATCGCGCTCGTATTTGTATGGCGCTCGTTCTACAAAATGCGGATTGAGAAATAAGTAAAACTGTTTTAAAAACAGCATAAAAAAGCCGGTTCAGCAATGGACCGGCTTTTTCTGATTTTGTAGGTTTTGATATTGACTTACGGTATCCTGAGTCGCAGACTCAGGATAACATCTGATTTGTTGATTGGGGAACATGGCGGACAGCCGGGGAGTTCATCGGCATTTAGTTGAATGTCGTAGTCGGCAAAGGCATTACTAAATGCTGCAAATATTGTTTTAAAGTCTATTCTTCCAAGCGATTTTATTTCCATTACAAATTTTTTCCAACTGTTATAAATTGACTTCCGGTGGTTGAAAGAAGGAACCCTGTCTGCTCGCCTGAACCTTTTTTATTCTTTTCCGTTTGCCGGCTGAACTAATGACCAATGACTATGGATAATTTTCCACTGCTCGTCAGATTCTTGTCTATAAACTTCTGTACATTTTTCACGAAAGATATTGCTTCCTATATACGATATTAGATTATAACTCAATACTGCTATTTCGCCTGATATTTGTACTACAGGGTCAATCATCTCGTAATGTTCTACATTCATTGTTCCCTGTAAACTATTATAATAAGTCTGTACCTTTTTTAACCCATCGAAACGTTTTTCCATAAAAGGGTCAAAATAAGTAATATCCTCTGCATAAATTGCTAAATAACCAGAAGGATTCCCTTTATTCAATTCTTCCAATGCTGCTTTTTCCATTGCAATAATGGTCTTTGATATATTATCCTGATTCATATCTGTTTTTTTAGGCAGTATTATATCTTGGTTTTTAGAATTGTTTTGACCGCAACTCCAAAAGCAAATGATAATTGCTGAAAAATAAATAAATTTCTTTAGATTCAATCTTATTCTATTTGTTTGTATGGTTCTTTCTGTATCCATATTTATTTGGTTTTTATTACATATTTCAATTTCTTGTATCAGGCTACCATATTTTACGACAGTATTTCGCTAAATGGCATATAACGGCTACGCTATGACAAGTGCGGGACTATATTGCACTGCATTTTCAAGCCAGCACAAATATATATAAAGATTTCGAATGTTTCAACGTTCACACAAACCCCGCATTTGTTATATTGTTTGTGTGTGCCCTGCATGAGCAGCGCACACCCACTCCAAGGCTTTGAAAAAGAATCAAAAATACAACATTAAAATTCAAGGTCAAAGAGTGGGTGAATTTTTCCATGGGGTGTAAATCCCCTATACGCCCTGATTAAAGCGGGGAAGTATTAGCAAGTGGCAAGCTGGTTGCTGGTGACGGCAGCAGTAAAGGAAGCCAGACTGCAAAATCCGGTACTGACGAACAGAAACGGCATATGAGGCATAGCTGTTTGGGTAAGCAAGCACACCATTGTAAAGCCCTAAGAATACTAAACGAGCAGTTATGTAGATACCGCAGGCATCGGAGGAAGGAAGAAGCTCTTACCAGGGGAGATCTCGGCGTATTCGTGAAATACACTGAGAAGTCAGCAGAGGTCATAATAGGTAAGCATGGTATGAACCGAAAGACAAGTTGCGGAAGTCGAGCGAACTGAACTCTCCGGACTGTCCGACAACAGAGATACAAACCGAAGGACTGAACGTTAAGATGTTCCAAATTCGACAAGGATCGGCCGCAAGTTAGTAGCCTTGTTTTAAGCGGAACAGGGCAAAAGAAGTAAAACGCAATGATTGAACAGGTACTAAACCGAAGAAACGTAATGCAGGCATTACGCCATGTGGTGTCGAACAAAGGTTCGGCAGGCATGGATGGTATGCCGGTAAAGAATTTGTATGCCTACCTGACTGAAAACAGGGAGCGTATCGAATCTGAGCTACGTTCAGGCACATACCTGCCACAACCTATCCGTGGGGTAGCAATACCCAAAAGCAACGGGAAAACCCGTTTACTGGGTATTCCTACTGTAGTCGACCGCACGTTGCAACAAGCGGTATCACAAGTAATAGCTATCCGGTTCGAGATGGAATTTGAAGATTACAGCTACGGCTTCCGCCCCAACCGCAACGCCCAACAGGCAGTAATTAAAGCACAGCAATACATCAACTCTGGCTTAACCCATATAGTTGACATTGATCTGAAAACCTTCTTTGATGAAGTAGATCATTGCATTTTGCTGCAATTGCTGTACCGCAAGGTAAAATGCCCACTCACCTTACGCCTTATCCGCAAATGGCTCAGAGCGCCGATTCTGATTAACGGGAAACTTACCAAACGCAGAAAAGGTGTTCCGCAGGGAAGTCCGCTTAGTCCACTATTGTCCAACATCATGTTAAATGAATTAGACAAGGAAATGGAACGGCAAGGGCTGCGCTATGTACGTTATGCTGATGACTTTAGCATATACTGCAAAAGCAACTGGCAAGCCCGAAAAACAGGCAATCAGATTTTTCTGTATTTAAGAAACAAGCTGAAACTACCTATTAACCGGGAGAAAAGCGGCATACGCAAACCTATAATCTTCACAATACTTGGGTTCGGATTTGTACCCAAGTATGTGAAAGGAGAGAAAGGCAAATATCAGTTGGTCGTGAGCGAAAAAGGCTGGAAAACCTTAAAGCAGAAAATCAAAACCATCACCCGGAAAACTACTCCGGCAACATTTGACGAACGTATTCAGAAACTGAAAGAACTACAGCGAGGCTGGCTCGGGTACTTCCGTATAGCAAGCATCTGGGGCAAACTCAAAGAGTTGGACGGATGGATACGTAACCGCCTAAGGTATTGCATCTGGCATGCTTGGAAAAAGCCTGAGCGTAAAAGGAAAAACCTGATTCGTTTAGGTATATACCCGGAACATGCCTTTGCATGGAGCCGAACCCGCAAAGGGGGCTGGGCTGTCGCTCAAAGTCCGATTCTGGTTACTACTATTACGCTGAAACGTTTGGAGAAACGTGGTTATGAAGCTATGCTTGTCCTTTACTCTAAAATTGCCCCACATCGTAACGAACCGCTGTATACGAGAACCGTACNNGGTGTGAGAGGCGCTCCCCGTCAGTAATTGCTGGCGGGGCCGTCTACTCGATTATGTGCAGCAATTATTATTCAACTTCAATTTTATTCTTCAAGCAATAATCTATCATTCTTGTCTTAAAATTATCAAATTCGGCTTGTGTCAAAAATGAAAAATCAAATGTTTTCACATAGTCTTTCATAGTTAGCTCCAACTTTAAAGGCAATACTTTTACATATGAAATCGAACTTAAAGATATTACTAATTCCGTTTCAAATGACTTCTTAATTCTGATTGAATCTGTGTCCATTTTCAAGCGGTATCTCTTTTTGAAGAGTTCTTTGCCAACTTTGCCTTGAATAATATTAATTATACCCATTAAAATGAGCATTTTAGCCAAAATTGAAGGATCAGATTGAAACGAGAACCCGTTTCTAACAACTATTACTACCCCGATAACTAAAACAATAATTCCCACCGAAATGCGATAAAGTGTTTCACCTTTGCTGAGTTGTTCTCTAGTTTTCTTGTCAATAGAAAAAATGTAGCTTTCCATAATTTGATAATTGAAATATGTTTCTCAGTTGTCTGATATTGTTGCACATAACGGTTGACGCTATGGCAAGTGCGGGAATAAATTGTTGCTCAACTGTCAACCATCACAAATGTATATAAAGATTTCAAATGTTTCAACGTTCACGCATACCCGCATTTGCTATAGCGTTTGTGTGTGCCCTGCATGAGCAGCGCACACCCACTCCAAAGCTTTGAAAAAGAATCAAAAATACAACTTTAAAATTCAAAGCCAAAGCGTGGGTGAATTTTTCCAGGGGGTGAAACTTAGCGAAGCGATCTCATGAGCGTTAGCGAATAAATCTCCCATACGCCCTGATAAAAGCGGGGAAGTATTAGCAAGCCGCAAGGTGGTTTATTGTGAGGTATGCACTGAAGGAAGCGGGACTGCAAAATCCGGTACTGACGAACAGGAACGGTATATGAGGCATAACTGTTTGGGTAAGCAAGCACACCATTGTAACGCCCGATGAACACAAAACAAGCAGCTATGTAGATACCGCAGGCATTGGAGGAAGGAGAAAGCTCTTACCAGGGGAGATCTCGGAGTATTCGGGTAATACACTGAGAAGTCAGCAGAGGTCATAGTAGGGGAGCATGGTATGAACCGAAAGATAAGTTGCGGAAGTCGAGCGAACTGAACTATCCGGATTATCCGACACTAGAGATGCACGCTGAAGGGCTGAACGTTAAGATGTTCCAAATTCGACAAGGATCGGCCGCAAGGTAGTAGCCTTGTTTTAAGCGGAACAGGACAAAAGAAGTAAAACGCGATGATTGAACAGGTACTAAACCGTAGAAACGTAACGCAGGCATTGCACCATGTGGTGTCGAACAAAGGTTCGGCAGGCATGGATGGTATGCCGGTAAAGGATTTGTATGCCTACCTGACAGAAAACAGGGAGCGTATCGAAACCGAATTACGTTCAGGCACATACCTGCCACAACCTATCCGTGGGGTAGCAATACCCAAGAGCAACGGAAAAACCCGGCTACTGGGTATTCCCACGGTCATTGACCGTATGTTGCAACAAGCAGTAGCACAGGTAATAGCTATTAAATTCGAGATGGAATTTGAGGATTACAGCTACGGTTTCCGGCCAAACCGCAACGCCCAACAAGCAGTACTTAAAGCCCAGCAATACATCAACTCAGGCTTAAACCATATAGTTGATATCGATCTGAAAAGCTTCTTCGATGAAGTAGATCATTGCATCCTGTTGCAATTGTTGTACCGCAAGGTCAAATGCCCGCTCACCTTACGCCTTATTCGCAAATGGCTCAGAGCGCCTATTCTGATTAACGGCAAACTCACCAAACGCAGAAAAGGTGTTCCGCAGGGAAGTCCGCTCAGCCCACTACTGTCTAACATCATGTTAAACGATTTGGACAAGGAAATGGAACGACAGGGTTTAAAATATGTCCGTTATGCCGATGACTTTAGCATTTACTGCAAAAGTAACTGGCAAGCCCGCAAAACAGGTAACCAGATTTTTCTGTATTTAAAGAACAAGTTGAAATTACCCATCAACCGGGAGAAAAGCGGCATACGCAAACCTGTAAACTTCACTATACTTGGGTTTGGATTTGTACCCACGTATGTGAAAGGTGAGCGAGGCAAATATCAGTTGGTCGTTAGCGAAAAGAGTTGGAAAACGTTAAAGCTGAAAATCAAAACCATCACCCGGAAAACGACTCCGGTTACCTTCGACGAACGTATTCAGAAACTGAAAGAGTTACAGCGGGGTTGGCTCGGATACTTCCGTTTGGCAAGTATCTGGGGCAAACTCAAAGAACTTGACGGCTGGGTACGCAACCGATTGAGGTATTGCATTTGGCACGCCTGGAAGAAACCCGAACGGAAAAGGAAAAACCTGATCCGGTTAGGCGTTGACCAGAACCACGCCTATGCCTGGAGCCGAACACGGAAAGGGGGATGGGCGGTTGCCCAGAGTCCAATTCTGGTTACTACTATTACTTTGAAACGTTTGGAGAATCGAGGGTATGGAGCTATGCTCGACCTTTACTCTAAAATTGCCCCGCATCTTAACGAACCGCTGTATACGAGAACCGTACGTACAGTGGTGTGAGAGGCGCTCCCCGTCAGTATTTGCTGGCGGGGCCGTCTACTCGATTATGGGTAGTTTTTCTTTCCATCACTACTTCAAAATGTTTCATTGTCCGACCGTCTTTGTTAAATAATTGTAGAATTCTTTAGAATCCGACAACGTGTAGTCCTTTGAACATTTCAATATTTCGGTGTCGTCAAAGCCAAATATCCCTTGCAACAAAGGGAAAGGTCTAACTACTTTTTCTCCAACGTCCTTTCCAAATTTCTTATCCTCAATTATGAAATATAGAAATTCAAAGTTAATACTGTATTGTCTTGTTACCTGACGATATGTTGTCGAACATTTGCTACAACAATAAACTATGTCGTCATAGTCACCCAAACCCCTATCACTTATCCTTTTGGTCTCTGTCAAATAGTTCAACTCCTTTTTTGTTGAACTAGATATGAGATAGTTCGTGTCAGCACAAAATACAGGTCCAGCGTTATAGTTGTCGTGTAAAAACGTTGCCAATTCTCTAAACCTTGGATAATGGCAAGGGCAAGATTCCTTTAACATTTCTGTCAAAACGGAAACAATTGTCGTCCGCAGCAAGTCAGTCGATTCAACGGTCAATTGTCGCCTTGGTATTTCCGTTTTCGTCATGCTAAAAATATTTTTTAAACTTGATAAATTCAAAGTCAGTCGGTGATGTGTCTTATTGTCGGCGCTAAAATTACCCATAACTAGTAAATATCAATAAGTTAATACCACTTATGAGTGTTTATTATTGCTGATAGTTTTTCCATACTTAAACAATTAGCTTTGGGTAAACCATACATTTATTACCTATCAAATGTAGGTATTTATTAATTATCTGTATTATTTAAATTAAGCCCGGGTGCAACCCTTTGCCGCAACCCGGGCCGGTCTTCCACCATAATTAGTATTTCTCTTTCTGGAAACCCCATTCGCGCAGTATGCTTTTGTAGGTATCGGGATAGTTGCCTTTCAGTACATTTATCAGGGCATTGTGCGTTTTTACAATGGTTTTGCGCAGTTCGTTTTTGTCGCCAACCTTTTTGGCAACGGTTCCATCCACGGTGGTGGCCTGGGTGAGCAAAGCATTGTAACTGTCGGCTGTTTGCTGCCAGTATGCGGTGCCGTATTTCTCGTTGCCGAAGCCGTGGGTAACAACGGCTGCCTGTATCTGTTTAAGCGCGGCAACGCGTTTATTCCTGTCGCGCGGCACAATAAAGAGTTTGCCGACCCGCTCTATGCCAAACTGCGGATAGTAAGATGGCGCGTTGTCCTTTTCATACCTATATACCAGGTAGCCCTTCAAAGCGGCTACTGCATTATTTATATCCCTATCGAGCTTTGCGAGTTTGGCCGTTACTTCCTTGCGGGTGCCGCCGGTTCCCTGCCGTTCGGTTAGGGTAGTGCCAAATGCGTTGATGCTGGCTTTGTACTTGTCAACATCAGTCCAAATGAGGCTTATTTGGCTGTTTGCCCTCCAGGCTGATTCAACTGACTTGGTCAACAGGTTTAAATCGGTATCCTTCCGAGGATTGTTACCGGTACTTTTCACTTTTGCACTTTTTACGGGTTCTGTGTCCATTATGGTAGCTGTTAAGGTTAATAATTCAATTGTTATATGTATTTGTTTACGCGTTTTATGATTTGCAACATGTTGATGCGGGGCTGGGGATAGGATTTTTAGTTGATAGGTGTTTACCTGTATTTATAATGGATGTAACAAGGAAATTAAAGGATGCAGTAGTGGCTATATTTAGTGTAACAAGAATAAAATGGTATGCGAATGTGCCTATGTTTTATGAAATATGGCCATAGTAGCCTGTTAATGTGTTTATATTTTATGCGACCAGTCCATAGTTACCGGTCAATGTGTTTATGTTTTTTGCGANNTTTGCGATGATTATATTATTGCCGGCAATATGGCTTGCGTTTAATGCGACTTATTACATGTTGTATGCAATGAGGGTTTAGTTATTTGGTATTGGTTTATAATTGTATGCAATGAAGCGTATGTTTAATCTTGATTGCAGGATGTTTGCTGGGTATTAGGTTTTGTTGTTGGGTAAGGGATGGTTAAAAACAGGTAGTGTATTTAAAGCGGTATGAACAGTAAAAATGTATAGTAATAAGGGAGTAATGTGAGGTTATAACTTACGACGAACGCATGCAGATACTAAAAAACTTTAATAATAAATGAGCGCATCGGAGAAATAACAATTCAAATGTAGGGAAATAATATCGGTTTGATACCTATGTGTAAAAATTTTTTTTTGATGATGGATGGTCATTGAAGCAGGGGCCGTTTTACAAAATGCGGATTGAGAAATAAGTACAAGTGTTTAAAATAGTTGCATAAAAAAAGCCGGTTCAGCAATGGACCGGCTTTTTCTGATTTTGCAGGTTTTGCTATTAACTTATAGCATCCTGGGTCACAGAATCAGTATAAAATTTGATTTGTTTTTTGGGGAAACGGCGGACAGCCGGGGACTGACTGTTTAATCCAACGCTATGATTTTTTTGCTTTAATTTCATCGAGTCGATTCTGTGGTACCAAATAAGTTTTAGTTAAAAAATACTCCACTACACTATCAATATGGTTAATAAATCCATCCTTTATGGCTGCTAACATTTCAGCGGTAAAGGTTTTATTATCTGCAGGGAGCTCGATTTTTTTGATTGGTGTAATAATTTTTGAAGGTGGAAAAAAGTATTCAATTCTTTGTAAATCAGCTGTGCGATAGGCAAAAAACGTGATTGTTGTATAAAATCCGGAGTGACTACCCCTGGTGTAAAGCCCGCTGGTATTGTCAGGTACCATTATGTTCCATTCTCGTGGAATGGATGCATTGCCTAAAAAAATTACGAAATTATATTCGTTTTTAACGCTGCTAAGCCATCCTTTTACAGCTTTACTCAGCCCACCGACAGTGCCGAAAATGCTTTTCTTTGGATAATAAACCGAATCAGGTAAGCGCTTAATTAGGCTTACATCATAGTTTTGAGACAGATATTTTAGCAGTTGTTGTTCGATATGCTGGGAAACAGCTATGTTCAGATGCAAAGTATCAGTAAAATTCCCAAACATGGTCAATCCAACATGTTGATTTACAATTGTTGTATCTTCGAGAGAGATAATTGCTATTTTCGAATTTTGAGCCGATGTATAGCCTACGCTAAGAATAAGTATGATACTAACGATAATTTTACGTGCTAAAGAGAATTGAAACATGACATTAAGTATATTGATTTTATTTTGACCTATTAGTTAAGTATTAGCAGCAAAAGTAGTAATGTTTCCGATAAACATTGCAAAAGGACACAAGCAAGAATACGTACTTAAAGAAGGTTCAGCAATAGACCGGCTTTTTTTGTTTTGATGAATGGGTACCTTTTGGGTTACTCTATTATTTTGATAGGCAGTTTTTAAGGACTTGGTTTAAAAACACTCGCCTAAGGGGGTGATTATATTTTGCAGTTTATTCCTCCCTTCTCAAGTTAATATTTCACTAAAATAGTATTGATTGTATGCGCTTTTAAGGTCGGGGTTAATGTTTTTCCATTGATTTCAATATTGATAGTTTTATCCTGGTGTTCGGCATTATTTATTAAAATGGCAATGCTTTTATCAGGGTTTATAAATACTAGCAAATCATCAAACGCACCTTTGGTTACAACTTTTTTTGCATTGGGTTTTACATAATGACTTAAATGTTTCATCAGGTAATATTCATAACTGTATTTATAGGTTCGATGGAGCGTGTCGACAATAACAAGTGAGTTTTGATGCCATCCCCATGTACTTACGCCGCCTTCCTTTAACGAAATATTCCAATAAAAATAAGCCTTCACGCCATTGTTGAGATAATGTTTCATTAAACTCCATGCATACGTACAATATTTCCAATCGTTGTATCCGTTTCCACATTCCTGTTCAGTTTGATACAGGTTTAAATCGGGATATTGCTTATGGATAGCGGCAATGGCCTCTTTCCCTGCCCATTGAAAACCGACTCCTTTTATATAATCCTTGCTTAACGGGTCGGTAAGCAAGGTATCGACCAATTTTGAATCAGGGCGTTCCATGGTTCCGAAATACAAATCAACCCCTTTTTTATTCATTTCGGGGCCCAGAAACGAAACAAATTTTACCAGGCCCGAAGCCCGCCAGGTACAACTCGGGAAAACCTGGTCGGAATTGAATTCGTTTTGTGGCATTACCATACCTATATTTATTCCTTCTTTTTTATATGCATCTATAAATTTTGAAAAATAAAGGCTATATGCTTTAAAATATTTTTCGTCCTGAATAAACATATCCGTTCCTTCATGCATGCGTTGTTCGGGTTTCATGCCATTGTTTATCCCCTTAAAATCCATTCCCCAATTGTCTCTCATGGTCTGCAGCTGCTCCTTCGACCATCCGGAAACATCCGGAACAGGCTGAGCTGCATAGTGCTTATTGTATTTCATCCATGTAGGTGGCGACCATGGCGATGCCCATAATTTTAAAGATGGATTATATTTCTGCGCATTTTTGATGAAAGGAATCAGTGTTTCGAAGTCGTTGGCAATACTAAAATTTTTCATCTCAAAATCTTCATCGGTTTCATTATAAGAGTACCAATGCCGGGAGAAATCGTTTGCCCCGACCGGCATACGGCAAATAGTGAAATTGGCCCCGATATTTGGCTGNNGTCCAGCCAAGTTCATTAAAACATGCTCCAAACCCTTCAATTGTTTGCTGCGTTTCACTAACATTGATTATAACATCAGCTTTGCCGTTTGATTTTTTCAATTTCAATCCGGGTTGTTTCACCCATTGTTTTTCGGGTGAGCTTGATATCCAGCTCGCATTTTTCTGTGCAAATGAATTTGTTGAAAACAGAATTGNNTGGTTGGCGGGTTTCAGAAGTTGGTGATTATGGAGTACAAAAACTGTCAGCCTCAACAAATGTATGTTAAGTTTTCAAATAATTGAACCAACACAGCCTGTCCCGGTGAAATTGCTTGTATTTGAATTGCACGCTTTTCCCAAAATACGGATTGAAAAATAAGTACAAGTGTTTAAAATAAATGCATTAAAAAAGCCGCTTCCGCAATGGACCGGCTTTTTTTGATTTAATGATTCGGCGCCTATAGTTACTGTTGTTTTGATAAACAGTTTTTACCGGCAGGCTTTACAAACACACAGCAGCGGAACGTGAAATTAAAATGAAAGTATATGATTCAGCTGTGCATCAGCCATGGTTAAAAATTCAGTATGGTCAGCAGGCTGGCCGCGGTGCATATAAAACAGCAACATACCGGTAACCACAAACCTGAGCTGATTTTTCAGCAATGCTGCTTTTTCTTCACTGACCTGGTTGTTCGCAATGCAGTATTGCCATTCGTCGGCACAAAGCCGGTCGGGGAACGAGTATATAAGTGATGATGTCGGTTGGCTGGCGCCGATATCATTCATTTTCTCAACAAAAAACAGTTCAAAAATGCCCGGGTACTGAACGAAATATTTCAGGTATGATTTCATTATTGCCCTGATTTTTTCTTTGCCTTGTGGCACAGAACTGGTTTCGGCTGCAATAATGGCTTCGGCCTCATCCTGAAATCCTTTCACACAAATAAAAACCAGTTCTTTGATATCCTTGAAATAATTGTACAAAGTAGCATACGAATATCCGGCACGTTCAGCAACAGCTCTTACGTTAATACTTCTGAGTCCTTCTCCTTTGAGCATTTCGCGGGTTGCCTCTATAAAATAACCCCTTATCCGCTGCTCCTGAATCTCTTTTCGGTCCATGTTTTAGTATTGTTTATTTAATTAACGCTGCAAATATAGTGAACAATGTTAAATTATTTAACATGAAGCAAAATTATTTTTGATAATTTTATTATTAAGGGGTTTGTGATTATCAGACAGGTAATGAAAATTCTTCTGTTTTTAGTTTCCTGTTTTTTTTGATTTTATGCCGGGTGACATTTAAAAACGCTGCGATTTGGATAAAAGTTTTTACAGGTAACAGTTATAAAAAAGAGCCGGCAAATGGCTGTTAGCCTAAGATTAGCTGTACTTTTTCTGATTATACAATGTTGCGCTGGGTGCCTGTAATTGCTTCGCAGCATGAGTTGATGTTTTCGTTTGCAGGATAAAATTTATTGAATATATTTGCATATGTTATGCGGCTTATAAATTATCATAACATTTGTTGCAGAAACTTTTTATTAATTCAATTCATATAACAACTTAAAATTACTTTTATGAAAAAAACATCCATTGCTTTTTTTTTATTGCTCGTATTGGCCTTTTCATTTGGTTGCAAAAAAGATGATGCCGAAACCTCATCACCCGGATTAACGGTTAAAATGAATGGAAACAGCTGGACAGCGCAGGTTACTTCAGCTTATTACGATCCCATAAATGATTTAACGCTTATTGTGGGTGCTAACACAAACGTTACCGAACAGCTTCAGCTTGCTTTTAAAGGCAACGCCACCGGAACTTTTACTTTTGAACAGGATGTTAACGCCTCGAAAACCTATGGTTTGTTCGCGTATATGAACACCGTGGATTATTACAGCAGCGCCACGGACAGAGCACCCGTGGGCCAGATTGTTGTTACCGAATACGATCAGGCTAATCAAACAGTGTCGGGCACATTTCATTTCGAAGCCTATAATGATGAAGATGTGAAAATAGCATTTACAGAAGGATCATTCACGAAAATTAAACTCCTGCAATCGAAATAATTAAAGTATTTCTGTTTGCAGGTTTTTGTTTTGCCATGCTCTTACAATGAAAGTCCCGCCGGCTTAGGTTAGCGGGATTTTTCATGTTTTGTATGCCCTATTATCCGGGGATTGAAATATTACCCTTTTTTACCTGTTTTTAACGCCAAAGCGCGTTAACACCGGCAGATGGTCAGTGATTTCGGTTTTGATTTCTTCAATCACTTTTCTTACTTCAGCTGCACTTGAGCTCTTTTTTAAAAGTTCTCCAAGCGCCAGCCATTGTATGGTTCCGCCGGTTTTATTCATTTCTTTGGCAAAAGGACTGGTAACTACCCGCAAATCGAGCAGGCTGCCCACGTTATTGCGGTTGCGGTAGTATAAATGGCTGAAATTGGTTTTATCGTTTATTTTCGAAAATTTTACATGATTGTTCTTTTCCAGCAGCCGGAACGACTCCCAGGCCATAGCATCGGGTGGCTCGTTCCAATCGCCGAGCAATATGGTGTCGCTGTCAAAATTATTGGCTTCCTTCATCAGCCAGTCAGCGAGCTTAGCCGCCGACAAAGTCCGCTGCAAATTATCTTCGCCTGTTCCGCCCTTATCCAACTGCGATTTTAAATGTAACCCGACTAACTGAAAATCAAATCCTCGTTTGTTGCTTATGGTCGATTTGCAGAAGAAATAACCCCAGAGCGGAAGCCGTGGAAATACGTCCTTGCCGCCTGGCGTGGTTACCGTGTTTTTGCCAAACAGTTCCCTGATATCATCTTTGGACCGTACCCATTCCATATCCCACATTACCGCAATGCGCTGCTGGCCGCCTGTTGTGCCGTATTCAACCTTATAGCTTCCCCTGCCTGAAGCTGTGAGCGAAGCGGCAATATCGTCGAGTGAGCCCGCTTCTATTTCCTGGAAAACAAAAATGTCGCTGTTCAATACACTCAATATCATTTCGATCTTTTTTGCCCGCTCCGTATTCATGCGGTTGAACCAACGCAAATTCCACTGAATTACATCAATAAAATCTTCCTGGTCGATAAATTTTGGATCAACACCTCCCAACAGTTCAGTAATGGAGTCGTTTTCAATTTTTACTTTTTCTGCCATAATCCTGGTTTTAATTTGTTGATATATTTTAATTTGTAAGCATAAATTGTTTGATTCCATCTCAAATATACTATAAAGATAAGCCATAACCAAATGGCTTCGGTTTAATCCCCTGTAAGACAGGTTTCTTCTGGTGGAAAGATTATTTTCACAATTCCCGGAATCGAAGTAAATTTGCCACGTTAAAGAACCAAAACATTAATCATTACAGATAGCACAATATAAAATGGGAAGAGCATTTGAATTTCGTAAAGCACGCAAACTGAAGCGATGGGGAAATATGGCACGGGTCTTTACCCGCCTGGGCAAGGATATTGAAATAGCAGTAAAAGCCAGCGGTCCAGATCCGGCAAGTAACTCGCGTTTGCGACTGCTTATACAAACGGCGAAGAGCGAAAATATGCCCAAGGATAATATCGAACGTGCCATTAAACGCGCGGTTTCAAAAGACTCGTCGGATTACAAGGAAGTGGTTTACGAAGGATATGCACCGCATGGCATAGCTGTAGTGGTTGAAACTGCTACCGACAACCCCACCCGCACTGTGGCCAATGTACGCATGTATTTTAACAAATATGGCGGCAGCCTGGGCACCAGCGGAATGACCGATTTCCTTTTCGATCGCAAATGCACTTTTAAAGTTGGGTTAAAAGAGGGCGTTGATATTGAAGAACTGGAACTCGAACTGATTGATTTTGGCCTGGATGAAATATTTGTGGATGAGGGCGAAATTTTAATTTATGCTGATTTCCATAATTTCGGTGCCATTCAAAAATACCTCGAAGATAACAAATTCGAGATTAAAACATTTGCTTTCGAACGCATTCCGAACGATACCAAGGAATTAACTCCCGAACAACAGGCCGATGTTGAGAAACTGATTGAGAAAATGGAAGAGGATGATGATGTGATCAATATATTTCACAATATGCGGTAAATACTGGCACTGGCTTAAAATAAAAATAGTTACTGAACATGGAATCAGTAACTATTTTTTTTGTTTTCGGATATTGCTTTCTATTGCTGGCTTCGGTTCCGGTGTTTGAACAGCAACCACAGCATGGTTAGCGAGAAAAACAACACCACAATGTTGGTCCCGATGATAGAGATGCTATGTATCAATATGCCATAAACCAGCCATAAAGCAGTTCCCAGCGATGCAATCAGGAACATGGTAAGTGATACATCTTTGGTCGATTTCGATTTCCAGGTTTTTATAACCTGTGGCAAAAACGTGGTACACGATAAGGCACCGGCAATGATGCCTACTATTTCACTGTCCATTTAATCAAATAATTTACGAAGTGCTGCCTGAACATTTTCGAATGCAGGATTTATATCAAACACTTCGGAAGAGGTGAGGTAATGCAGTGTTTTACCTTTTTTCATGCGTTCTTCACCACCACCAGTGATGTTGAGCATAACAATAGCATCAGGCTCCAGCCGGTTTTCCTGTATAGCCTGAATAAGCGAAGCAACGGCAACCGCCGAAGCCGGGTGAATATCGTTACCTTCGAGTTGCAGGAAAAGAGCGGCTGCTGCGCGTAACTCTTCGTTAGTGGTTGCCAGTACATCGCCTTTGGTTTCGGTAAGCGCATCAAAAAGTCCTCCTGCCGGTGGATAGGGTGGTTTGCGGTTCGAGAGTACCTTGGCATCAATCTCCTCAACTTCTTTGCGGGCGGATTCATCGTCGAATGGCAGCATATCGCGCGAGTTGGCTTTCCATGCATTCATCATGGGAATAAAAGGTCGGTTTTGCGAAACCATCAGTTTCATAAGTTTGTTCCCGAAACGGCCATCTTCAATCAGCCGCAGGTTGGCTTCCCAGGCTGCAATTGCCCCGGTGCCGCTTCCCACAGCCTGAAAATAATAGTCGGGTATTTCGCCTATAAACGTGGTGGCCGAAAGCATGGTTGTACCCATCCCATCGCGGCGGGCTACATTTTTTGCGCCGCCTTCGGCAATAAAACCTTCGCACTGGCAAGCCAGGTTCGAGAGGTGTATGGCATCAAAATAATCGCTTCCGGTACGCGATGCTATGAGTTTTACACACGGATTCAGCGGTTTTTCGAACCACAGTGCATCGAGGTTATCTTCGGGCACACATAACAAAAGCGGAATATGGTTTTCGGAACAAACCTTTGCAAACGCGCGCGCCGTATTACCCGCTGAGGCAACAACTAATATTTTACCCTGGTTCGGATCGAGCCGACCGCAAACAGCGTAAGCTTCTGTTTCCTTAAACGAACAGGTAGTCATGTTGGCACCTTTTTCGGGCCAGTAACCGCTAAATGTGATGTATAAATTTTTAAGCCCCAGGTGAGCAGCCAGCCCTTCACTTTTATAAGTAATTGGTGCAGATGAACCCTGTAGCATCCGGCTGATGGGCAGCCAGTCAGCAAACCGGTAAATACCGTACGATGAATCTTTTGGATTCATCTGTTTGTGCTTGTAGATGGCTCTGATCAATCCAGGTTTGGTTTGGCCGGGAGCATCGAGCATCCATCCGGTATCTTCAAAGAGTTCGCCTGTAACCAGTGATTTCAGTGTGTATTCGGTAGCTTCAAAATCCATAAAAAGTATCTAATGACAGTATGAAAACTGCAAAGATAAAGAAAAGGACCCGAACTGCAGGAATGAGGGTTCCTAATTAGTATTTCAGTGAATTTATCAGTCGGTGCCCGGCTGCACAGGCAGGTTAGGAGCGCTGCCATGATTCTGATTACCGGTGATATTCTTCTTTCTCAGAATCAGGATTTGAATTCAGAAGTAACACCGATAATATTTATCACACTTTTAATATGCCGCGAAATCCCCTGGCCGCATAATACGATTCGGCGCCATTGTGATAAATAAACACGGTACCATACCGGAAATCAGCAAAAATGGCACCGCCCCGTTTCCGGATATCCGCCGGAGTTTGTAGCCAGCTCGAAGTCTTTGCATCAAAAGTTCCGAGCGATTGCAGCAAGCGGTACTGCGTTTCATTCAACAATTCAATACCCATGGATGCAGCCATATCCAATGCATTGTTTCGGGGTTTATTCTCTTTCCTCGATTCCAGTGCATCGCGGTCGTAACACAGACTTCGGCGGCCATTCGGGCTTTCGGCCGAACAGTCGTAAAAAATATATTCATTTGTTTCTTTATCAATGCCTGTAACATCCGGTTCACCTCCTGTATTTTCCATTTCGTTCAGCGACCAGAGTTTTTCTTCATTGGATTCGAGTTTCGCCTGTACTTCTGTCCATTCAATATCATGGTGACGAACCATGTTTTCCTCAAACCGTTGCTTCAAAATATTGATTAACAGTGATTTTTGGGTCTGTGATTGGATTTTGTGATTTTCCATTTTGTTTTATTTTTCAGAAACAAACAGTTTTTCGTACCCGGCTTGTTAACCTTTAATGATCAAACCAGGTGAGCAAAGTATTAAACTGGCGAATCCTTTAAAAGTTTATTTTAAACGGCCGGCCTTTGGGATGTTCCGGTAAAATATTGATCGGCGTTTTAAAGAGAATGGCTTCCATATTTGCCAGAGCATCGTGTTACAACACTTTAAGTGGTTTCACAACTGCATTTGGGTTGTCTTCCAATATATTCTTTGTACGTAATGCTTCCAATGTCTTTTTAATATCAGCTGTTATACCTTCAATCCTTTACAATGAAGCGTTACGAAATCTGATGTTTTTGTTTTGAACATTTGATTTTAATAAGTGCTGTAGCCTCATCAGGTGTACGTAAACAGATGATGCATAATTTTAATTTATGTAGAAATACGACCTTTAGTTGTACTTTTGCCGCAATCATTTTTGATATGACCTTACCAAACGACCAACAACGCTTATACAAAACAGGACTGGTTTATGCGCTGGTCAGTTATGGTGCCTGGGGAATTTTCCCTTTGTACTGGAAAATGCTTTTATCAGTGCCCCCTCAGCAGATACTGGCGCACCGCATTATCTGGTCGATGATTTTCCTGATGCTGATCCTGGCCTGGCGGCGCGAGAAACTTTTCCTGCAATACCTCACTTCGCCCCGCACCCTGGGTATATTGGTACTCACTGCGGCACTTATTGGGATTAACTGGTTCACCTACATCTGGGCTGTCAACAATAATCATATCGTCGATTCGAGCCTGGGGTATTATATCAATCCCATTGTAAATATTTTACTGGGAGTAATTTTTCTGAAAGAACGTTTATCGCGCATTCAGATTATAGCCGTTACATTTGCTTTTGCCGGCGTAGCATTCCTGAGCTGGCATTACGGCAGGCTTCCGGTAATATCGTTGGTACTGGCTGTTTCGTTCGGATTATATGGGTTGCTGCGCAAAAAAGCCAACCTGCAATCAATGCCCGGACTCATGGTCGAAACATTACTGCTGGCACCGGTTGCCCTCTGGTACCTGTGGCATATGAATACCTTGGGTAGCGGCTCATTCGGGCATGTCTCGCGGGTTACGGATTTATTACTTATCCTTGGCGGACCCATTACTGCCTTGCCGCTTTTCTGGTTTGGAATAGCAGCCACAAGGGTTCCACTGTCAACACTTGGCTTTATTCAGTATTTCGCGCCTACCATCCAGTTGCTGATTGGCATCTTTATTTTTGGAGAGGCATTTCATACAGCCTACATGATCAGCTTTGGTCTCGTGTGGATTGGTTTAGGGATTTATACGTATAGTTTGCTGTTGGGGCTGAAGCAGAGAAAAAAGTTGTAAGTTATAAGTTATAAGTTATAAGTGATAAGGTGATAAGTGACAAGTGATAAGTTGTAAGGTTATAGCGTAAAACCATTTGCCGGGTTCTAATATCCATTATTTGATATCCGACATCCCTGCCAGATGGCGCAGTCGGGCAAGCGCAATCCGTATTCCGCAATCCAACAAACATCCTACGTCCTTCTGCTATTTCCTTTTCAGATTAATGTAATAGTAAGGAAGCTCTTCCTCCGGGTGATCTTCACGCTCAAGCACTTCCCATCCCGAAAGGTCAATTTCGAGGAATGTATCGGCGTCAAAGTCTTTCTCAACAATGGTGAGGTATAATTGCTGCGCATACGGCAAAAACTGACGGTACACCGATCCGCCTCCAATAATAAAATTTTCTTTATCGCTATCCATCTTTTCAATAGCTTCGTTAATAGAGTATGCCATGGTGCAGCCTTCTATCTGCTCGCCTTCAATATCGGTAATAACAATGCTGTGCCTGTTTGGCAAAGGCCTCAGCGGCAGCGAATAAAAGGTTCGTTTACCCATTACAATGGTATGACCGGTGGTGAGTTTTTTGAACCGTTTTAAATCGGCCGGGATATGCCATAACAACTGGTTGTCCTTACCTATGGCGTGGTTTTGTGCAATGGCAACTATGATGGAGATTGGCTTCATTTTTTTTTGCTTAGTGCTTAGTGTTTAGTGCTTAGTGCTTAGTGCTTGGTGCTTAGTGCTGTGTGCTTAGTGCTGTGTGCTTAGTGCTGTGTGCTTAGTGCTGTGTGCTTAGTGCTGTGTGCTTAGTGTAGAGTGCACGTAATTTGTAAATCGTAATTCGTAAATCAAAAATCGTAAATCGTAAACCCTTTTCGCTTTTCACTTATTAACTGGTAACATTCGCCCTGGCTAAACCGCAACAGGCGCTTTAATTCCCGGATGAGGATTGTAGCCGGTAAGTTCAAAATCTTCGTATGTGAAATTAAATATGTCCTTCACATCAGGGTTCATTTTCATTACCGGAAGTGGCCTGAAATCGCGCGAAAGCTGCAGGTTCACCTGGTCCATATGATTCAGGTAAATATGTGCATCGCCGAAAGTGTGCACGAAGTCGCCTGGCTCTAAGCCGGTAACCTGTGCAACCATCATGGTAAGCAGGGCATACGAAGCAATGTTAAATGGCACGCCCAGGAAAATATCGGCACTGCGCTGGTAAAGCTGGCACGATAGTTTGCCGTTGGCTACATAAAACTGGAAAAGCAGGTGGCAGGGGGGGAGGGCCATATCATTTATCATGCCCACATTCCAGGCGCTGATGATGATACGCCTCGAATCGGGATTTTTTTTGATGGTTTCTATCACCTGGCTCACCTGGTCGATAAAAGTACCGTCGGCAGCCGGCCACGACCGCCACTGGTATCCGTACACAGGCCCCAGGTTGCCATCAGCATCTGCCCATTCATCCCAAATGGATACCTTGTTATCGTGCAGGTATTTTATATTGGTTTCGCCTTTCAGGAACCACAGCAGTTCGTGGATAATCGACCGCAGGTGCAGTTTTTTGGTGGTAAGCGCGGGGAATCCCTCTGCCAGGTTAAAACGCATCTGGTAGCCGAATACGCTTATTGTTCCAGTACCTGTGCGGTCTTCCTTTTTTACGCCGTTTTCAAGAACATGCCTTAACAGATCGTGGTATTGTTTCATTGATGGGATAAAAGAGATGATGGTTTTTACTACTTATTTACGTTGGACCCGGACCTTCCTGTGCCGGTTCAATTGTTAGTCTTTTTTAATGCACAAATTTTTCAAGTGCCTTTGGATCATGCTTGTGTTTGAATATCAATGCAAATGCAATTGTAACAACCAATGCATATAAAGCGAAAGATGTCCAGATTCCCGGCCAGTTTTTTACATGTGTTATCGGGTCTTCAAACCATTTGGCTATTGCTAATCCTGCTATCAGATTTCCCAGTACAGCACCTACTCCGTTAGTCATAAGCATAAAAACTCCTTGTGCCGAAGATTGTATTTTCGAATCGGTGTTTTGCTCAACAAACAAGGCTCCTGATATATTGAAAAAGTCGAAAGCCATTCCATAGATAATGCATGAAGTAATAATGAGTACAAAGCCAAAAGTTGAATTTCCTGCTATTCCAAATAATCCAAAACGTAACACCCAGGCCATCATGCTAAAAAGCATAACTTTTTTAATTCCAAACCTTTTCATGAAGAATGGAATTGCCAGGATAAACATAGTTTCCGAAATCTGTGAAATTGAAAGAATTATTGTCGAGAAATTGTTAATAAGCTCACCTTTTGGAAATACAGTTGCATCCTGTAGAAAACTATCGCCGTAAGCATTGGTTAATTGCAGCGCGCCTCCAAGTAATAAACTGAAAGCAAAAAATAAAGCCATTTTCTTTTGCTTGAACAATATAAAAGCTTCCAAACCAAGCTTTTGAACTAAGGTCTTTTTTGCAGTTGAA
>DGQJ01000054.1 GCA_002389705.1 Bacteroidales bacterium UBA4417 | reverse complement strand
GGTCGAAACCCACATCCAGTATGGCAATACGCAGTCCTTTGCCGTTGTAGCCTGCTTTTCGCCAGTCATTAACTCCCAGGCTCTTCAGCTGTCCTTCCAACACCTGTATCCTGCCTGCATCCAGGGTAGTATCGTAGTAATTATAAGCAGCAACCTGCATGGCAGCGGGTTCAATCCATTCGACATTTAAAACAAAGGGAAGCATTTTAACTGCAGCAACCTGGGCATCACTGGCATCAACAGCAACGGCATTCAGCCAGCGGCTGGCAATAATTACTTCATCCACCATGGTAGTAACCTGGTTCACATAGCTTTCGTTCACCGGCCAGTCGGTTGCATCGTCAACAGGAATGCCGGTTCGCAAACGCCTTTCGATGGCTTTGGCATCGAAATAAGCATTGGGATTGAAATCTCCACGCTGCTTGTCCTTAAAAAAAATCATCCATTGCTGTTGTGCGCTCGAAAAAGCCGGCAGCAGAAAGAATAAAGCCAGTAAGTAATTAATGAATTTATGATTCGGCATTATAAATCGTCATTACGTATGATACATTCGGGTTAAACAAATTGATTGAGGGCAAGTTCGTTCAGACCGTAATAAATTTAGCATTATTTTGTATTCTCCGGCTTCTCAATATTAAAATCCCGCAACACCTTCAGCGCATCTTTAATTGAATTTACTTTCTGGAAAGTAATGGTCAGTTTACCCGATCCTTCTTTCATGCGGCAGGAGTTGGTATGCGTTTGTACATATTTCAGAACCGCTGTAAACACTTCGCTCTGGTAATAAGGCGAAGCTTCATTGCTCAGGAAATGACCGGTCATAAGCTGGTTTTTCAGGATCAGTTTTTCCATACCAATGGCTTTAGCCAGTCGCCGCAACCTGATGGCATTGAGCAACTCCTGGGTTTCGGGTGGCACAGGGCCAAAGCGGTCAATCAGTTTCTCCTGGAAAGCAAGCAGGGCTTCTTCGGTTTCGAGGCTGTCCAGTTCTTTGTACAGGCTTAACCTTTCGGTGATGTTGCTGATGTAGTTATCCGGGATCAGGATTTCCAGGTCGGTTTCAATCTGGCATTCGCGGACAAATTCGGTTTCTATTTCATCCTGGTACAGATCGGAGTACTCGGCCAGTTTCAGTTCGTGCATGGCTTCGTCGAGTATTTTCTGGTACATTTCGAAGCCAATTTCGGTGATAAACCCGCTTTGTTCGGCACCCAGTATGTTGCCGGCGCCACGGATATCGAGGTCGCGCATGGCAATATTAAAGCCGCTTCCAATATCGGCAAATTCCTCAATGGCACGCAGCCGTTTTCGTGCTTCGTCGCTAAGCACCGAAAGCGGCGGCGCAAGCAGATAACAAAATGCCTTACGGTTTGAGCGGCCCACGCGCCCTCGCAACTGGTGCAGGTCGCTGAGCCCGTAATGGTGTGCATCGTTTATAATAATGGTGTTGGCATTCGGGATATCGAGGCCAGCCTCTACAATGGTGGTGCTAACCAGCACATCAAACTCGCCTTCCACAAAACCGAGCATTACTTTTTCGAGCTGGTGGCCTTCCATTTGGCCATGCCCTACTCCTACCCTGGCATCAGGCACCAGTTTTTTAACAATGGCCGCCAGGTCCATCAGGTTCTGGATGCGGTTATTCACAAAGAAAACCTGGCCACCCCGGGCAAGCTCGTAGCTCACGGCATCGCGCAGGATTTCCTCGTTAAAAACATGTACTTCGGTTTGCACCGGGTAGCGGTTTGGCGGCGGGGTATTGATAATGCTCATATCGCGGGCGCCCATCATCGAAAACTGCAGCGTGCGTGGTATTGGCGTTGCGGTTAGGATCAAGGTATCCACGTTGACCCTCATTTTTTTGAGCTTCTCCTTGGCGGCTACTCCAAATTTTTGTTCTTCATCGATTATCATCAGCCCCAGGTCCTTAAATTTTACATCTGCGCTCAGTATCCGGTGGGTGCCAATAAGGATATCAATTTTACCTTCTTCAAGTTCCTTCAACGTGGTATTCTGCTGCTGAGTGCTTTTAAAACGGTTAATATAATCAACCCGGCAAGGCAGGTTTTTAAGCCTTTCGGCGAATGTTTTAAAATGCTGCACNNGTTTTCCCGAAACCAACATCGCCACAAATCAGCCTGTCCATGGGATGATCGGCTTCCATATCACGTTTTACGTCGAGTGTTGACTTTACCTGGTCGGGCGTATCTTCATAAATAAACGATGCTTCGAGTTCGTGCTGTAAATAGGTATCGGGAGCGTACGCATATCCTTTGGTGGCGCGGCGTTCGGCATAAAGCTTTATCAGGTCGCGGGCTATGTCCTTAACGCGGGCTTTGGTTTTAGCCTTCAGTTTATTCCATGCATTGGAACCCAGCCTGTCCATGGAGGGCACATGACCTTCTTTACCCGAATACTTCGAGATGCGGTGAAGCGCATGAATGCTGATATACAACAGGTCGTCGTTCTGGTAAATAATGCGGATGGCTTCCTGCCATTTGCCGTTGTTATTTATTTTCTCGAGCCCGTCGAAGCGGCCTACGCCATGATCGATATGGGTGATATAATCGCCTGGCTTGAGGTCGTACATTTCCTTAAGGGTAAGCGCCTGCTTGCCGCCGAAGCTTTCCTTCAGCCTGAATTTATGATACCTGTCGAACAGCTGGTGGTCGGTATAGCAGGCCATGCCAATCTCTTTGCTAACAAAGCCTTCGTGCAGCGATAGGTTAATACACACAAAGTCGAGCGGAGCCTCCTCGGGGTGACTTTTCTCCAGGTCGTCGAGGATGGTATAAATGCGCTCAACCTGTTTGGGGCTGTCGGCAAGCAGTATGTTCCGGGTTCCTGACTCCATGTTTTTCCGGAGTTCGGCCAGGAACAGGTCGAAGTTTTTATTAAATGAGGGCTGTGGCGTGATCGAGAAATCTGTTTCAAAGGTCGGCTTAAAGAAGCTATGCCGGCCAAATTCAACGACACTGAATCCGGTAATTTGCCGCAGGAAAGTTTCCCTGTCAGTAAACAATTCGCCGGGCTCCAGATGCTGAATGGTGCCGGGCAAGGCATCGAAAGCAGCCTGGGCCTTTTCAAATTCTGATGCAATTCGATCAGCAGCAAAACCTGTATCGTGAAGCCACAAAACAGAGCCCTGGGGTAAAAAATCGAGGAAGGTTTCGCGGGTTTCCACCAGCGCCCGGTCCTGCACATTGGGCACGATGGTAATATGATCGAGTTTATCGATTGAGCGCTGTGTAACAGGATCGAAGGTACGCATCGATTCCACCTCGTCGCCCGAAAACTCGATACGGTAGGGATTGTCGTTGGTAAATGAAAAAACATCGATTATCCCGCCCCGAAGGGTAAATTGCCCCGGTTCAACCACGAAGTCGGTGCGTACAAATCCATATTCGTCGAGCAGGTCGTAGATAAAATCCAGGTCAACAGTTTCGCCTCGTTTGAGTTTGAGTGTAGCTTTTTCGAGATAGCGGCGGTTCACCACTTTCTCGGTAAGCGCTTCGGGATAGGTAACTACAAGGGTTTCTTTAGCGCGGGTACTGATACGTTTCAGTACCTCGGTACGCATCAGCACGTTGGAGTTATCGGTTTTTTCGGGTTCGTATGGTTTTTTGTACGAAGTAGGATAAAAGAGCACACGGCGGCGGTGGAAATTCTCGTCGGTTTCGCCCAGCAGGTTTTCGAGGTCGTTGCANNTCAGGCCTCTGAAAATAACACGTTGTTTTTCGCCGCTTTTCAGCAACTCAGCCGCTTTTACAATACGGTGGTCGCCGGCAAAAGCCGACAGCAACCGCTCAACAGAAAAGGATTCTTCCCTGGGTGCTCCATCGGCAATTACAGCTAATTTATCGTTTGAACTCATGAAAAGGAGTAAATGCGTAAAGCCGGCAACAACAGCTACCGGCAAAAATTTCTTCGCTGCAAAGGTAAGAATTAGCCATGAGAACTTAATAATTAAGCTGCAGATGATTGTAGTTTAGAAAATTTTACAGATGAGACATGAACGTCGGTTTAATTGCCATATAAATTTCCGAAAACATTAATTTGCTCCTAAAAATAATCCTGCAGCGTTATTGTTATTCCATTCACATTAAGTTACCTTTACATCTCGATAATAAGAATCATTTTATACAGGCAACTTATTCATTTAAAACAATATACCATGGAAAAAAGCATTAAAGGCACCCTAACCGAAAAGAACCTGCTGAAAGCATTTGCAGGTGAATCGCAGGCTATGAACCGTTACCTGTTTTTTGCAAAGCAAGCCAAAAACGAAGGCCTGGAGCAAATTGCTGCCATTTTCGAAAAAACAGCGTGGCAGGAACAGCAACATGCAAAACGTTTCTTTAAATTCCTCGAAGGAGGCGAAGTTGAAATTACAGCCTCCTATCCTGCAGGCATCATCGGCTCAACTGCCGAAAACCTGAAAGCCGCTGCCGGTGGCGAGAACGAGGAGTGGACATTGCTTTACCCGCAGTTTTCGGAAATAGCCAAAGAAGAAGGTTTCCCACAGGTGGCAACGGCATTTAAAATTATTGCCAAAGTAGAGGCTGAACACGAAAAACGGTACCTCCGACTGCTTGACCGCCTTGAGAAGGACGAAGCCTTTAAACGCGAAGAAGTAACCAAATGGGAATGCCGCAACTGCGGATATGTACACGAAGGCAAAAATCCGCCCGAAAACTGCCCGGCATGCCAGCACCCCAAAGCATTTTTCGAAGAGAAACAGGAGAACTACTAAAGTATGCCTATAAAAAGCAAAAGACTGCCCTGGTGAGAGGCAGTCTTTTGTTTTTGGGGGAAAAAATAATTTGCGGGCTATGAACAGCCGCTTTCAGAAAAAACATATAAATCGGTTAAGGGCCAAACCAACTGGAGTAGTATTTATTCAGGCAAAACCGAATTTATTGCGCTGAAGTTTCTTTTGTTAGCTCACCTGTTAATTAAGTTCTTTCAGCCAGTTTTGCGCAAAAGTTCTTGCTGCCGTTACAGGTTCTTTACCTGCCCTAAAAAGCATTTTCCATTCGCGTGATTTTTCTCTTTCGTATGTCGGGTTCGAAAATTGCTGCAAACCGTATTGATTTTTGGGCAGCAACTGGGCATTAAAATCTATATCGGCCGAAATATCAAGAAACTCCTGCAAGGCCGCTTTTACTTTTTGCGTCTTGTTTAAAGCCAGTTTTTCCTGCATCTCTTTTTGCATTTCGGTATACCTGTTATCCTGATCTGCGATTTCGAGTAGTACTTTTTCATGCGCACTATACCTGGCATACTGATTAAAACACTCAGTTTTATCCGTATTGTAAAGGGCGAGTATGTTTTCCAGATCATTGATCTTTGCCTTCAGGTTTTCTTCGGTATACCCTTGTTTCCTGTATGTTTCCGCGATACTTTCGTCGTTTAATGATCCCAGCAAACCATTATACATACCTAACTGCATATCAATGTTATCTTTAAACATATTGCCATAGCCCATTTTTTCCATGCTCTGCTGCGATTCGACTAATTCGGCACGATAATTTTCTTCTTTCTCCTTCCACTGAGGATCATTCGCATTGGGTTTTTCATAGTCAGCGTATTGATTCCTGACATATGTTTCATAATCCTTTGAAAAGGCATCACTCATGATGTAAGCCTTTACCAAATCACCAACGGCCTTTACAGCTGCTGCCCGCTCAGCCACAGGTAAGGCTTTGCATGCCTTTACACTAAGACTGTATACTACTGACGACAGACTAAAGTTGTTGTTAATGTTTTGGACTACCCTTTCTTTCATTAATTGCGGGTTGGTACCAACTTTCGTTAAAACCTCGTCTCCTGAATTAAATGCCAATAAGGCGATGGCTGCGATTAAAAAATACTTGCTTTTCATCTTTGTGAGCATTTTAGTTTAAAATCATTTATTGGTTTACATGGTGGTTTCAGAATGTAAAAGGCTGCAAATCAATTTAAACAGGCCACACAAAAAACAGGCTACAAACCAAAACCGGTTGCAACATCAAGGCAGCCAAAAGGCAATACAAGGTATGAGCGCATTTAAATATTTACTGGATAATCAACTTTGAGCTCTGTATGGTACCTCCTTTATTGGTTTTCAGAATATAAACACCTTTTGCATAGCCGGATAAATCAATCAGTCCCGAAGCAGTCTGCTTAAAGTTGTAATCGGCATAAATCTTTTTGCCGGCAAGGGAGAATACTTCTACTGATGTGATGTTACTCCCGTTTGCCAGGGTAAATTTGCCTTTGCCGGGGTTCGGATATATTGAAACTGCATCAGTTTTTGGGAAATAGAGCCCGGTAACTATGGTGTGGAAATAGTAATATGAGCTGTCGCCGGAAATCTCGGTGCCTGTTTCCGGATAACTCCAGTCCCTGTGCGATTCGGCTTTTACGAAACCATTGGCATCAAAAGAAGTGATATCGTACAAATTGTACTGCCATGCGCTGCCATTCCATTCCTGGTCGAGTTCGCTGGTTTGAATATTATTGGAATTGTAAGTGTAAATATACCTGTTGGAATTTACCCATGCCACTCCATCCCAGTTCTGATCCAGTTCGCTGAGCATATTGTTATGGGAATCATAGGTATACACATACTGCATAAAATCGAACCATAAATTGCCATTCCACGCTTGTAGCAGCTCACTTGTTTTGTTATGATTAGCATCGTAAGCGTATACTATTTTGTTGGCATTTTCCCATTCTCCCGGATCAGGATTCCAGGCTTGCGTGATTTCTGTAGTCAGGTTTTTGCCTGCGTCGTAGGTAAAAGTTGTTTCAGTACCATTTTCCCAGGTGCTCAGGTCGGGGTTCCACATTTGGTCTTCCTGCACGGTGATGAGGTCATTGGCATCCAGACTATATGTTGATTTCATCATATTAACCCACGCCTGCAAATCATCGTCCCACATCTGGTTTAT
>DGQJ01000339.1 GCA_002389705.1 Bacteroidales bacterium UBA4417 | reverse complement strand
CATTTGTTATTTGACAATAGATTTCTATCTTTGCAGGCTCAAAAAATAAAGTTTATCTAACTACCTAAATTCTAATCACATGCAGAATAAAGGCGCAATACGTTTCTTTGCAATAGCATTTGCCGTAGTATGTCTTTTCCAGCTTTCGTTCACAGTAGTTACCACAATTACCGAAAACAAAGCGAAGAATTACGCTACCAACGAACAGGCAATGGCCCTGGCTAAACAATTAGCAAAAAACGATGCCAAACTTGAAGCCACGCTGGCCGATTCCATTCAAAAAGCCCGCACGCGTTACTACCTCGATTCAGTAGCTAACCAACCTGTTTATAACATACTTGTTCGTAAGTATACGTATAAAGAGTGTCTCGACCGCGAAATAAACCTCGGTCTCGACTTAAAAGGCGGTATGAACGTAACCATGGAAGTTTCTGTTGCCGATGTGGTAAGAGGAATGTCGGGCAACAGCACCAATCCTGTTTTCACCAAGGCAATGGCCATGGCAAACGAAAAACAGAAAAACAGCGACAAAGACTTTGTAACTTTATTCGGCGAATCATTTGCACAGATCGATCCTAACGCCAAGCTTTCAGCTATTTTCGGCCGTATGGAACTGCGCGAAAAAATAAGGCCAAACTCCACCAACGAAGAAGTATTAAAAGTTATACGCCAGGAATGTACCGATGCTTTCGACCGCACTTTCAACATCCTGCGCAACCGTATCGACCGTTTCGGTGTAACCCAGCCTAACATCACCAAACTGGCCACCAGCGACCGTATACTTATCGAGCTGCCGGGTATTAAAGAACCCGAGCGCGTTCGTAAACTTTTACAAGGTTCAGCTAAACTCGAATTCTGGGAAACCTACAAATTCAGTGAATTGGCTGGTATTTTCAACGAAGCCAACAAACGACTGGCCGGAGTTGACCTGGCTACTGATACAACTGCCGCTGCTGCGGATTCACTGGCTCCTAAAGCTGATTCAGCAAAAGCTGTAAAAACAGCCGCTGTTGCTAAAACCGATACCGCTAAAAAGTCGAGCCTGGCCGAAAAACTGAAACAGGATACCACCGCTGCCGGTAAAGATCAGCAGATTGAACGTTACAAAAAAGAAAACCCGCTGTACGCTTATCTGCAGCCTGCTTATGTTCAGCAGAACGGACAGACCTTCGCCACCAACCGCGCTACCGTAGGTTATGCTGCTATTAAGGATACTGCACGTATCAACGCCATGCTTCGTAAGGTTAAAGGAATGTTCCCGCGTAATTGCCAGTTTGCCTGGACAATTAAACCTGAAAAAGAAGCTCCCGGAATTCTGGAACTTATGGCATTAAAATCGACCAACCGCGAAAACACTGCTTCACTTTTTGGTGATGTAATTGTTGAAGCCCGCCAGGACTACGACCAGAACGGCCGCGTTGAAGTTTCGATGGGAATGAATTCGGCCGGAGCCAAGGTTTGGAAAAACCTTACCCGCGATAATGTTGGCAAACAGGTTGCCATTGTTCTCGACGGTTATGTATATTCGGCACCCAATGTAAACGACGAAATTCCTAATGGACGTTCATCCATCTCGGGAAGCTACACCGTTGAAGAAGCTCAGGACCTTGCAAACGTGCTGAAATCGGGTAAACTGCCTGCTCCCGCACGTATTGTACAGGAAGAAATTGTAGGACCATCACTCGGTAAAGAATCAATCAACGCAGGTTTGCTTTCTTTTGTTATCGCATTTATCCTGGTGCTTCTTTACATGCAGTTCTACTACGCTAAAGCAGGATTGGTTGCTAACGTGGCCTTGTTAACCAACGTATTCTTCTTAATCGGGGTTCTGGCCAGTGTTGGAGCCGTTTTAACACTCCCGGGTATTGCCGGTATCGTGCTCACCCTCGGTATGGCGGTGGATGCCAACGTAATTATTTACGAACGTATCAAAGAAGAAGTCAGGGCTGGAAAAGGCCTTAGGCTTGCCATTACCGATGGTTTCCACCATGCTTACTCAGCCATTATCGACGGTAACGTTACTACCATCATCACAGGTATTGTACTGTATGTATTCGGATCAGGTCCTATCCAGGGATTTGCTACCACCCTTATCATCGGTATCTGCACCTCACTGTTTACCGCCATCTTTATTTCACGACTGGTATTCGAATCCATGCTTAACCGCAATGTTAACATTACCTTCGGAAACAAATATACCATCAACGCATTTACCAATATCAACATCAACTTTATCGGCATCCGTAAAAAACTGTATATTGTTTCGGGTGTTGTGATCCTCATTGGTATGATATCGCTGGCTACCAAAGGCCTGAACTACGGTGTCGACTTTGCGGGAGGACGTGCATATATCGTGAAATTCGATAAGGAAGTCAGCACCAAGGATATTCGCGAATCGCTCAGCAAAGAGTTTGGCGGCGAAGCTCCTGAAGTTAAAACCATTGGTGTTAACAAAAACAGGGTTAAAATCACGACCAAATATATGGTTGATGATAAATCGGAAAAAGCTGATTCAATCCTTGAAACTAAGTTATATAGCGGTTTGAAGAGTTTTTATGCCACTCCTATTGCTGCCACAGATTTCAGTACCCAGAACGAAACCATTGGTATACAGAACTCACAAAAAGTAGACCCGGCCATTTCCGACGACATCAAACGTTCGGCCATGTATGCGCTGTTCTTTGCGCTGGTTGCCATCTTTATTTACGTGGCTATCCGTTTCCGCAAATGGCAGTACGGTTTAGGCGGTGTTACTTCGCTGCTGCACGACTCGCTGATTACCGTTTCGCTGTATTCGGTTGCTTACGGTATTGTTCCATGGAATATGGAAGTTGACCAGGCAGCCATAGCTGCTGTGCTTACCATCATTGGATACTCCATCAACGACTCGGTAATTATTTTCGACCGGTTACGCGAATGGATTAACCTGTACCCGAAACGCGACCTGGCAACCAATATGAACGGCGGTATGAACAGTACCCTCGGACGTACCATCAATACCTCGGGCACAACCCTGGTTACCCTGCTCGCGATATTCCTGTTTGGCGGTGATGTAATCCGTGGATTTATCTTCGCTTTACTCGTTGGTATCGGTGTAGGTACTTATTCATCCATCTTTAACGCTACCCCGGTTGCCTACGACTTTATTATGATGTCCAACCGCCGCAAGGAGAAAAAACTGAAAGAAGCCGAAAAGAAAAAATAAGCTTTATATTTTGAAAAGAAAGCCCTGGTTACGCCAGGGCTTTTTTTTTGCCAAAAACCGAATACACCGCCTGTGCCAGCGGTTGCCGACAATGCTAATAATCGTTAAAATCCCGCCCAACTCATTTTCTTTTGTAAGTTTGTATTCCAGTAACCATAAAAGAAATTTTGAAAGAAACCGGCAACATACACACTTCACTCGACGATTTGGTTTTTGAAGCCAGGAACCAGGCTTATGGCGCATACACACTCCGGAAAAATAATAAACGCAGGTTAATCCGGAGCTTTGTGTATGCGTTCGGTCTCTTTTTAACTATCATCTCTGTTTACCCGCTTTCGAAGCTGATCCATCCCACTATTTACGACCAGGGCTTATATAATTACCAGGTAGTGAATATCGATATGACCTACGATCCATCAACCCGGATGAAGATAGAAACCAGTGCTGGCTCAGCTTCGGCCAATGCAGTGATACCCGAAAAAATTGTGGACGATAACCTGGTTCCTGCGCAGCAGCAGGATTTAAAACAGCCATCCACGGGTAATTCCGACTCAACCAATGCCACAAACAACGGCACCGGCACCCAGGGCACTGGCACTTCTGATGCCAATGGCGAAGGAACGGGAGGCGAAGTTTATGGCTCAGCCGATATTAACCCGCAGTTCCCGGGCGGCCCCCGTGCCATGCAGGATTTTATCAATGCGAATATCCGCTACCCCGAAATAGCCCTGAATATGAATGTACGGGGCACCATACTGGTTTACGTGGTAATTATGAGCGACGGGAGCCTGCGCGACTTTAAAGTGGTACGCGGGCTGCAACCCGACCTGGATGCCGAAGTACTGCGACTGGTAAAATCAATGCCCTTTTGGATCCCCGCCAAAAGAGGAGGCGTGCCGGTAAATGTACGCTGCACCCTGCCGATCACGGTTTCATCGAAAATGGGGAAGATGTGATTACTTTAGGTAGTTATGCACCACTTTAAAGGACAGCTTATCAGATGATTAGGAACCTCATTTTTACTTTATTCGTTTTTGGACTTGGTTGTACATTAAGTTCATGCGACAACTTTACCAAAATTAATGGATATGTTCTTGATCCTGCAATTAATGAAGCGGTAGCAGATGCCCATATTTATGTAGAAACGAAATCTGGACTCTTCAAGACTTCGACAAAAAAGATTGATGATCTTGGAACACAAATTGACACAATTTCAGTATCTGAAAGGAAAGAATACATTAAAAATCATGGAAATAAAGACGGATGGGTGTTATTAAATCTAGACGGAAAGATACTAGATGGACAGGATAGAATGATTAGACATTTTCCATTAAAGACTGACTATTATGGTTCGTTTGAAATACTGTTACATTCCGACAACTACACCCTTTTTATAGAAAAAGAAGGATACGAAACTCTTGCAATTGAGCGAAAAGACATTAGTAAATATCAAACATTAAGTTTATATACATTCAAATTGAAAAAGAAAAGTGGTGCATAACAAGCGTAGCCGTTTCACAACCCTTTCAAAAGATAAATAATTGGCAAGCATATATTAAAACCGGCACGATCAGGTGCCATCTGGATCAGNNATAATTAAACCAAACAAGAAGTTGTCAAACAGCGGATTTCTTAGCATTGAATCATTTTGACAAATGAATCCATTGTTTCCGCCAATCCTTTTTTAAATGGAGTTTAAAGCCGGTTTATCACAATTTTTTAAGGCGTATTGCGTAATATATAAGGCAAGCCTGAGTTAATTGAACAATGGATTGTTCATTAATTTATTGTTACGCCGTGAATAGCAGGCTGTAATGATAGTATTTTTACCCAACTAATTCAAAAACATGATCGCATCAGTTCTCCTCCAGATCGTTCAAACCACGCAGGGCGCGGCCGACACCGCAGCAAAAGCAGTAAACCAGTTGCCGGCGCTTACCCAGCCAAAAGAAGAATCGTTCTCGCTCGGCGAGTTAATTGTAAAAGGCGGCCCCATTATGATCCCGATCGCGATTTTATCGGTAGTGGCCATCTACATCTTTATTGAAAGGTATTTTCACATTCGCCGTGCATCGCGTAACGAAGCCAACCTGATGAACAACATCCGCGATTTTATAACCAACGGTCGTATCGATTCAGCCATCGCCTTTTGCAAAAGCAACGAAAGTCCGGCTGCCCGTATGATTGAGAAAGGTATAAAACGACTCGGACGCCCGCTGAAGGAAATAGAAGACTCTATAGAGATTGTCGGGAAATTTGAAGTGTACAAACTGGAAAACAATGTAGTAATCCTCGCTATTATTGCCGGTATTGCACCCATGTTCGGGTTTATTGGTACCATCATCGGGGTAATCAAGATATTTCACGACATATCACTTGCCGGCGATGTAAGCATAACCACCGTTTCGGCGGGTTTGTATACCAAAATGGTTTCGAGCGCTGCCGGTCTGCTGGTAGGCATCACCGCCTTTGTATTGTACCACTGGTGCAACATTATGGTTGAAAAAACCGTTCAAAAACTGGAGCACAGCGCCATGGAGTTTATTGATTTATTACAGGAGCCTGTAAAATGAACCTGCGCAGAAAAAAGAAAATAACCGCCGAAGTAGCCACCTCTTCGATGAACGACATCATGTTTTTCCTGATGTTGTTTTTCCTCATTATGTCGACGCTGCTCAACCCGAATGTCGTGAAACTTACCTTGCCCAGTTCAAAGCATAACCAGGCGCTGCGGCAAAAAGAAGTCACCATTTCGGTAACCAAAGACTTACAGTATTTTGTAAACAATGCCCCTGTAACTTTTCCCATGCTGGAGCCCATGCTCACCTCGGAGTTGCAGAAATCGAAAGACCTTACCGTGATACTGCGCTGCGACAGCGGCCTGAGCATTCAGGACCTGGTGAATGTGCTCGAGATCGGGAATAAATTGAAAGTTAAAATGGTACTTGCAACCAAAGCACCCAATGGCTCAAACGGATAAAAATAAACAGGTAAAGGATCACCTGCTTGGGCTGGCCGGAACATTGTTGTTTCATGGCCTGCTGGTTGTGCTTTTCCTTACCCTGGTATTTACAACGCCCATACCGCCATGGCCCGAAGAAGGCGGGGGTGGCGGCGGCAGCGGTCTGGAAATTAACCTCGGCACCAGCGACCAGGGCATGAACGACAACCAGTTTGCCGATGTAAGCATGCCCAGCTTCGAAAATAAAAAAGCAGCCGAAGTACAGCCCGACCCTACCGAAGACACTAAAGCAAAAACCGATCAAACCGAAGATTTGTTAGCACAGGATGTTGAAGACGCACCTGCTTTGTCTTCGAAACCTGAAACCAAACCTAAAAAAACAGCCGATAAGCCTGCAGTGAGCCAGCCCACCCAGCCTGTGGCTAAACAGCCTGTGGTCGACCCAAACGCGCTCTATAAAAAACGCACCAATACCAACGATGGCACCACCGGCAAACCAGGAAACCAGGGGCGTGAGGATGGAACCACCAAATCGGGCAATTACGGCGGCACCGGAAGTGGTTCAGGCACCGGTTCAGGAACAGGTACAGGTAGCGGAATTGGCAGCGGTACTGGTTCCGGTGTTGGCTCCGGGAATGGCAGCGGCACAGGGGGAGGCAACTCTTACGACTTGGGCGGACGGACTGCCAAGTTTTTCCCAAAACCAACCTACGACTCTCCCGAACAGGGAATAATAGTAGTTTCAATAAAGGTTGATAAAAATGGCAAAGTAACCTATGCCAGCGCAGGCGCCAAAGGTACCACCATCACTGAAATCAGCCTGAGGCAACAGGCCGAAGCAGCTGCCCGACGGACTACATTTACGCCCAAAGCCGATGCCCCTGATGAACAAAGGGGAACCATCACCTATAAGTTTGTGAAGGCAAGATAAATTCCAGCACTGTTATTTTAAGTTACGAAATTCTTCACAGTGATTTGCTGTTGCAAGTGGTTCGGGTATTGCCGAAGGCGGGGATTTTAAGCACTAAAGTTCAATCGAAGAATGAATATTGAACCTTGCACAAATATCCGATCAACACTTTCTGAAAGATTATTGAGTGCAATTTTACGTTTTGCCATCATCACATCTAAGTTT
>DGQJ01000319.1:23012-31100 GCA_002389705.1 Bacteroidales bacterium UBA4417 | reverse complement strand
GTGGCCAGGAAATTAATTCCATTTACATTTTCAACCCGGGTCAGCAGTTCGTCCTTCAGTTTGAGCGCTTTTTCGTGGTTAAAAGTCTCAATCATTTTCCGCATATCGGCATTCTGGTCCATGAGTTGCTGCACGGCTTTCAGCGGTTCTGTGGGGCTTTTCACAAGCTGTTTCAGGCTGCTGATAATGGCTTCCTGCTCGTAAACATATTCCTCGGCTTTGGTCGCAGTAATGGCTTCAATACGGCGCACCCCGGCTGCAATGGCGCTTTCGCTCACAATTTTTATCAATCCTATCTGGCCCGTTGCAGTTACATGGGTTCCACCACAGAGTTCGATGGAGTTTCCATAACGGATCACCCTTACTTTGTCGCCATATTTTTCGCCGAAAAATGCCAGCGCACCCATTTTTACTGCTTCGTCCATGCCAATGGAACGATGTTCGTCGAGCGGTGCATTTTGCCTCACAAGCATGTTGGCCATTTTTTCAACAGCAAGTATTTCATCGTCAGTAAGTTTCTGGAAATGCGAAAAGTCAAAGCGCAGATAATCGGGTCCTACAAACGAACCTTTTTGTTCGACATGGGTTCCGAGTACCTGGCGCAGCGCGTAATGAAGCAGGTGGGTGGCTGAGTGGTTGTTAGCGGTAGCTGTTCTTCGCTCTGTATTCACCGTAGCCCTGAACACGGATGCAGGATTTTCGGGCAGGCTTTCGACGATATGTACGATCAGGTTATTTTCTTTACGGGTATCAATAACCTGCAGCATTTCGTTTGCCGAAGCCAGGGTTCCGGTATCGCCGGTTTGTCCGCCACTTTCGGCATAAAAAGGTGTACGGTCGAATACCAACTGGAAAACATCCTTGCCTTTGGCTGTAATTTTACGATATCGGGTAATTTTTACATCTGCTTCGGTAGTATCGTAAGCCAGGAATTCGGTTTTATCCGATGTTTCGAGTTCGTGCCAGTCGTCGGTAGTAACAGTGGCATCGCGGCGTGAGCGGTTTTTCTGTTCTTCCAGTTTCAGGTTAAAGTTTTCCATATCCACATCCCAGCCAAGTTCACGGCTCATAAGCTGGGTCAGGTCAATCGGGAAACCAAAGGTGTCGTACATCTCGAACGCAAAATCACCTTGAATGGTTTTTTGTCCGGGGTGGGAGGTTATATACTGGTTAAACTTCACAATTCCGGTTGCCAGCGTACGCAAGAACGATGCTTCCTCTTCATGGATCACGCGCTGGATTAGCGTAAGGTTTCGGGTAAGCTCGGGGAATGATTCACCCATTTGTGCCTGCAGTACGTTGGTAAGCTTGTACATCAGCGGCTCGCGCATATTGAGGAACGAATAAGCATATCGTACTGCCCGGCGTAAGATTCGGCGGATTACATAACCGGCCTTCACGTTCGATGGCAACTGCCCGTCGGCAATGGCGAAAGCCACAGCACGCAGGTGATCGGCAATTACGCGCATGGCTACATCACTTTTGGCATCACTGCCATAGGCAATTCCTGTGATGTTGGCAATTTCGCTCAGCAACGGGGTAAAAACATCGGTATCGTAGTTGCTTTGTTTGCCCTGCAATACCATACATAAACGCTCGAAGCCCATTCCGGTATCCACGTGTTTGGCCGGAAGTGGAACAAGCGAACCGTTGGCCTGCCGGTTATATTGAATAAATACGTTATTCCATATTTCAATTACCTGGGGATGATCGTTGTTTACCAGTTCGTGCCCAGGTATTTTTGCTTTTTCGGCTTCGTCGCGTATATCCACATGAATCTCGGAGCAAGGTCCGCAGGGGCCGGTGTCGCCCATTTCCCAGAAGTTGTCTTTCTTCGATCCGCGCAGAATACGATCTTCGGCGATATATATTTTCCAGATTTCGAGTGCTTCGGTATCTTCGGGCATATTATCGGCTGCATCGCCTCCAAAAATGGTGACATACAGTTTGCTTTTGTCAATTTTATACACTTCGGTAAGCAGTTCCCAGGCCCAGGCAATGGCTTCCTCTTTAAAATAATCGCCAAACGACCAGTTACCCAGCATTTCGAACATGGTGTGGTGGTAGGTATCGTGGCCTACTTCTTCCAGGTCGTTGTGTTTGCCCGAAACACGGAGGCATTTCTGTGAGTCGGCTACGCGTGGCCATTTGGCAGGTTCGTTGCCCAGGAACCAATCCTTAAACTGGTTCATGCCGGCATTGGTAAACATAAGTGTGGGGTCGTTTTTAACCACCATGGGAGCTGAGGGTACGACCTGGTGTTGTTTTGAAGCAAAAAATCCAAGAAATGTACGGCGTATTTCGGTACTTGTCATTATGAAATGCGGTTAAAGAAGTTTAAGATTTAAAATATTCAGGGTGTGTATTTGATTGTATTTTAGCAAGTTGTAATTGTAGCCTTTCTTTTTGCGACGCGAATGAAACCGGCATTTAACAAATGTTCACACTCCAAAGGGCTGCAAATTTAAGTTAAATAATTATTTTTGCCGTTACTGTTTGAAAGTAAGGATGGATTTTGTTTGAAAGTGCTGTTTTGTTGTAGAATTTAATCGTTCAATGCTCTGCGTTCAAAGAGTTCAATGCTTCGCGTTCAAAGAGTTTGATGTTACGCGTTTAGAGGGTTCAATGCTTCGCGTTCAGAGAGTTCGTTACTATGCGTTCAGAGAGTTCATTACTGTGCGTTTTGAAGAGTTCAATTCTGTGCGTTGATAATTAAAGTTGTAATTTTTATCAATTATGAAAATAGATCGATTCGAAGATATGGAAATATGGAAAGATGCACGTGATCTATGCAAGTATGTATTTGAACTTACTTCTAAAGAAATTTTTAATAAGGATTTCAGATTTCGTGACCAGATTCGCGCTTCAGCAGGCTCAGTTATGGATAATATAGCTGAAGGCTTCGAAAGAGGCGGTAATAAAGAATTTGGACAATTCTTATATTATTCAAAAGGGTCGTGCGGAGAAACCCGTTCACAGGGGTACCGAGCATTGGATTTTAAATACATTTCTGAAGCGGAATTCAATACATTGAATGAAGGTGCATTAAGAATTAGTACTAAAATAGCACATCTGATTAAATACCTTAAAGAAAGTGATATGAAAGGAGCGAAATATCACTAAAAAGTGTTTGAGCTCAATGCTGCGCGTTTGAAGGGTTCAATGCTTCGTGTTCAAAGAGTTCGATGCTGCGCGTTCATAAGATTCAATGTTAATCGTTCAAAGAGTTCAATGCTGCGCGTTCAGAAAGTTCAATGCCTGACATGCGCAACAAACTGCTCACCGCGTTCAAGAATTCAATATTTTTGAACTCTTGATTGAAGGAATATCTGACTTAGAACGCGAAGCATTGAACGCCGCAGGCCTAAACGCGAAGCCTTGAACGCCGAAGGCATTGAACGCGAAGCATTAAGCGCCGAAGGCATCAAATCAAAATGATATAAACCAATCAAAATAAGAATGGCTAAAATAAAATACCAGTTTAACACCAAGTCGCTGAAAATTGAAAAGGTGCAGGTTTCGATGAAGGAACGGCTGAAGCGACTTGCCGGATCAATGGCTTTTGGCCTGGTGTTCGGTGCAGTGGTAATTGTGCTAGCATACAATTTTATGAAATCGCCCCGCGAAAAGGTGCTGCTCAACGAACTGGAGCAATATAAACTCCAGTATAAGATTATGAACGACCGCATGGATAAAATCCAGAAAGTGCTTGCCGATGTTCAGGATCGTGATGATAATATTTACCGGGTAATTTTTGAAGCAGAGCCAGTTCCCTCCGAAATCCGAAAAGCGGGATTTGGCGGGGTTGACCGCTACGAGCACCTGGAAGGTCTCAATAACTCCGATATTATCATCAATACGGCCAAACGCCTCGACCAGATTACAAGCCAGTTGGTGGTGCAAAGCAAGTCGTACGACGAAGTATTTAAAATGGCGAAAAACAAGGAGAAGCTTATCGCCAGCATACCTGCCATACAGCCTGTTGATTTTCACGACCTGAGGCGTATCGGGTCACTTTTTGGCTACCGGACCGATCCATTTTACAAGGTTACCAAGTTTCATGAGGGTATTGATTTTACTGCAGCTGTCGGAACACCTATTTATGCTACCGGCGATGGTGTTGTTACCGAAGCTGAGTATAACAGCGGCGGCTACGGGAATGAAATTATGATAAACCACGGATTCAGCTACGAAACCAGGTACGCGCATCTTTCGAAAATTAAGGTAAAAGTAGGGCAGCGTGTAAAACGCGGTGAAGTAATAGGTTTGATGGGCAATACAGGAAAATCAACTGCACCACACCTTCATTACGAAGTACATAAAGCCGGTGTTCCGATGAACCCGATTTATTTCTTTTTCAACGATATTACGCCGGCAGAATACCAGGCAATGCTCGAACTGTCGTCGAAACCATCGCAGACGCTGGATTAAGAGTTTCAAGAGTTTCAAGGGTTTCAAAAGTTTCAAAGGTTTCAGAACTTGGTTGCTTAAAGCAGGGGATTGATGGGATTGAATGGATTGAAGGGATTGCTCTGATTGAAGGACTTTAAGCGTTTAAAGATCTGATTTCAATAATTCTAATATTTGCTTTGGGACTCAAGTAGAATCGAACGTGAAACTTGAAACGCCGAAGGCATTGAACTTTTCAAACGCGCAGCNNACGCCGCAGGCCTGAAACGCCGCAGGTATGAAACGCGAAGCATCAAACACTTAGATTTTTAACCAACAAATAAAATATTCATATATGGCACTTCGCAAACAACCCATTGGGAAACTGTATTATCGCATCGGTGAGGTGGCTGATATGTTTAAAGTAAATACATCGCTGATCCGCTATTACGAAAAGGAATTCAGCATTATTAAACCACACCGCAACAAAAAGGGCAACCGCCTTTTTACGCAAAATGATGTGGATCATTTTCATACCATTTTCCACCTGATTAAGGAAAAAGGATATACGCTCGAAGGGGCTAAGCTGAAATTGCGCGAGAAAAACGTACCCGAGAAAGCTCCGGAACAGGAAGTGATGAATTCGCTGCTGCGCATGAAACGCTTTTTGCTCGAGTTGCGCGAACAGCTATAACTGAGAAACTGTCTAAATTTGTTAAATCAATATGACTTGAAATTAAAAGGTCGGAAGACCGAAGTCGGAAGACCGAAGTCGGAAGATCGAAGACGGAAGACAGAAGTCGGAAGACCAAAGTCGGAAGACCGAAGAATCCTCAATCAAAGATGACAATACAAAGGAAGTTTTAGTTATTCAACCATCTCATTCTCACCCCTTCTAAATCAATTAAAATAGAATTTTAGACAGTTTCTGAAACCTAGAAATATTTCTTTTCGGCCAGGAATTCAGTTACATATTCGTAAACGCCTTCTTCGAGGGTGTAAAATGGCGCTGGATAACCTGCAACCTTTGTTAACTTTGTCATATCGGCTTCGGTGAAATACTGATATTTCTCACGGATATCGATAGGTGTGTCGATAAATTCAATTTTTTCGGGGATTTCGAGGGCGTGAAATACGGCTTTGGCCAGGTGCAGAAATGCTCGTGCCTTGCCGGTGCCCAGGTTGTAAAGCCCCGATTCGGGTTTGGCGTGCATCATAAAATACAATACATCCACCACGTCCTTCACGTAAATAAAATCGCGCAGCTGCATGCCATCGGCAAAGCCCGAGCGGTGCGACCGGAAGAGTTTTATCATGCCGGTTTCCTTCAGTTGTTTGAACCCATGAAGCACTACCGATGCCATTCGACCCTTGTGGTATTCGTTAGGGCCATAAACATTGAAAAATTTCATTCCTGCCCAGAAAGGTGGCACTTTTTCCTGTTTCAATGCCCATCTGTCGAAATCATTTTTCGATTCGCCATAGGGATTCAGTGGCCGCAGGCGGTCGACAATGGAATGGTCGTCGACATAACCCAGCTCGCCCATGCCATAGGTTGCTGCCGACGAGGCATAAACCAGCGGAATGCCATATTCGGCGCAAGCCTCGAATACACTTTTTGAATAATTGAGGTTTAGCCGGTTGAAAATCTCCACGTTAAACTCGGTGGTATCAGTACGGGCTCCCAGGTGAAATACAGATTCAACTTCGGTGCTGTGTTTCTGCAACCAGTTTATAAACTCGTCGCGATGCACATGCCCCGTTATGGATTTGTGGTCGAGGTTATGATTTTTAAGCGGGTTGCTGAAATCGTCGACAACAATTATATTGGTTAAGCCTTTGTTGTTGAGTTTATTAACCATGCAACTGCCTATAAAACCTGCAGCGCCGGTAACTACTGTGTATTTCATAATTCCTGGCGTTTTAAAAGCACAAAGGTATGGGTTTTGGGGTTGAAATGTTTGAAGAATTTGAGGGTTTCACGTTTCTTGTTCCTTATTTCTGGTTTCTTGTTTTGGGATCTTTGCCAGGAGGTACGACAAAGCAACAGGTTTCGGGTTTCGAACTTTTAGGTCAGCAGGTGATGATGGGGGCTGTTCAGTGATGTGATATAACTTATTGCGAAGTTGTGGAGTGTAACCTGGCTCCAGGCCATTTGAAAGTACATAGTTTTTTTTGGTGGAAACAAGTTACCGCAAACAATTATACTTGAAGATAAGCAGTATTTAGTTGCGGGGATAGATGAATTATTTCTGCGAAATCAGTGGAACTAACAGTCCTGTATCTGCTCAGAACCATTGCGCGATGTACTTATTCAATCTCAACCTCGCTTACCAGAAGCCATGGTTTGCTGCCGGAAATGGGGCAGGCAGGCGCATGGAAGGCTTTGATGCGGATATAGCGTGTATTGAGGTTATCAAAGTCCATCGAAAGCATCACCAGTCCATCGGGAGCAGCATTGTCGCTTTCCGAGGTATAATATGTTTTCAGCAGTGTATAATCATTGCCATCTGCGGAAACATAAAACTCAACCTTTGCGGGCAGCAGAATACATTCGGAGGGCATATGCAAAACATCAATTCCCAATACTTTAACCGGACTGGCTTCGCCGCGGTCGATGGTAATCCCGAAATTGTCGTTTTCGAAACCCATCCATTGTTTATTGGCAGGGTTCGACGATCCTACCAGCCCATCGAATAATCCTGAAACGCCTGATCCTGGGTGCCTGCTGTCGGGTTGCACGCTTAAGGTGGCTTGGCTGATGCCCTGCACAAAAGTGTAGATACGGGTGAGTACCTGGCTGGAATTTTTGCCCGAAAGGGCTATCGCCCGCAAGGTGCTGTTCTGGTTGATGGTAAAAGGTGAAGTGTATTTAGTCGAGGTTGGACCGGGTAAAGACCCGTCGAGGGTATAATATAGCTGCAGTCCTGGCCTAGCCGCCGACAATTCGACCTGCTGGGGGCCGGGATAAGCGCCTTCGGCCAGCGAACACATGGGTTTAGGGACATACACTGCTGCTTTTATTTTCGGGTTTTTTGCCACAAAAACTTCGGCTACCGGCCTGCCAATCCATTCGGTGGGCGTTTTTAGCCCGAGGATGCGCGCGATTACAGGTGAAGTGTTCAGGTTGTCGTTAGCGGCTTCAATAACTATATTTTTCTGAATGGCGGGACCGGAGATTATCCACGAAACTTCAATATCGGCAGTACTCTGCGAGAGTTTGTTGCCGGTAGTTTTCCCCACATCGGAGGTAACGATAAGGGTAGTATTCTGCAGCATTTTGGCTTCCTGCAAGCCGGCGGTAAGTTTGGCAATTTCGGCATCGATGTCGCTCACCGACTGGTAATATTCAGCCGAACCAAAACCTTTTTCGGTTCCGGTAAAGGCCGGAAGCCCGTAATAAATAAAGGTGAAAACAGGTTTTTCTTTCACGATAAAATTTAAGGCTACCGAGGTAATCATCACATGGCCTTCGATCAATTGCTGTCGGCTGATGTATTTCGGGTTAATACAACCGCTCAGCCAGGGCAGGTCGTGAAACATACCGGTAATGGCTTTTGGTCTCTGGTTGTGTATGAGTGTAAAAATAGATGTAAAATACCCGTCGGAATCTTTAGTTGTGGGCTCGAAAGCCTGGTTAGCGAGGCTCCAGCTGTTGCCGGTAACGCCATGCTGCTCGGGGCCTGTGCCGCCGAGTAT
>DGQJ01000319.1:12651-22912 GCA_002389705.1 Bacteroidales bacterium UBA4417 | reverse complement strand
TTTATGGTAAAGATAAGGGTTTATTGGCTTTCAGGATTACAAAGTTTCAATGTAACTGCCAGAAGGAGTAACGAAACCAGAGTTACGTTGTTACTGGATATAAATAATTGGCTTCCGGGCTTGGCTGATTATACAACTCATAGGCAGAGTTATTCTTAGAAAAAGTCAGGTAAAAAGACATCATCCACATTGAATGTGAAATATATTTTTCAGATGACTGTGATTTTTTGTTACCCCAAGCGAATAATGAGGAAAATCAAGTTTCACTTTTAATTGTTCGACCCATGAGAATAACAAAAATTATTTCAATTGTTACGCTTTCTGTATCTGTTGCAACCGCCTCCGGACAAAGTATCCTGCAGGATTATTTCAAAGGGAATAAAGATAGCCTGGTAATTGAGGCTACCAAACTTATTTATATGCCTGAACCCACTTTTAAAACTTCGCAGCTAACTAATATTGACCCTGAGGCAATTAAAGAAATGGGGTTTGAACAGGTATATAAGGCCGAAGACTATTACTTTACTGCGAGGGACAAAAAGAAGTTATACGCCTGCCATTATCCCAAAAAATCTTACAACACCATTATTCTTATTCACGGCGTGGCAAGTAGCAGTTATTTGTATAACAAAACCGCGGGACTTTTACAGGAGGCAACACAAGCCGAAGTTTTTGCTATCGATCTGAGAGGACACGGAAAGTCAGAGGGCAAAAATGGCGATGTTGATTACATCAATCAATATGCCAACGATTTGGTGGATATTATCAAAACTATCCGCAAGCTAAAGCCAAAAGGGAAAATTATTATTGCAGGACACTCTATGGGCGGAGGCGTTACCTTGACTTATGCTATGCTGAAGAATATGCCAAAAATTGATGGCTATTTATTATTTGCGCCACTTTTGGGACAAAATTCGCCTGCTATTCAGCAAGCACCACAACCTGAAACAATTGAAATAGAACCATTTATGAAAATTCATTTCGCCAGGATTATCGGATTAAAAATGTTTAATGAAATTGATAATCATTCGTACGACAGTTTGCCGGTATTATTCTTTAATTTGCCTGAAGATAATCCGTTACGCAAATACACCTACAGGGCAGATATGAGTATGGCACCGGAAGACTACAAAGAAGGGTTGAAATTAATTGATGCTCCAACACTGGTTTTGATTGGGAATAAAGATGAGGTTTTTAATGCGGAAGCAATGGAAAAGGCAGTATCTGAAAATTGCCGGGCCAACATTCAAATCATTGATGGTGCTACACATAACGGCATCAGGCATAATTCACAAGCGTATGAATTTATAAAAAAGTGGTTTTTGGCACTATGATAAGCGATATCGGACTCAGTGAAAAGTTCCATCAAATCATTGAACAGCATAAAGGCATTTTGTTCAAGGTAGCCAAAACTTATTGCCGGGATGATGATGACAGGCAGGACCTTTTGCAGGAAATGATGATACAGGTGTGGAGATCATTACATAAATACAGTGACACTTATGCGATCACAACCTGGTTGTACCGCATTTCTCTAAATGTTGCTATTTCATTTTACAGGAAAAATGCAAACCGACAATATTTAAACATGCCTTTAATTGAGGAGTTTACATCATTTCCAGACGATGTAAATAACGAAAAATCAGAACAATTAAACCTTTTGGAAAAGTTTATTACTGAACTCAACGACCTTGATAAAGCCTTGTTGCTTCTATATCTGGATGATAAAAGCCATGCTGAAATATCAGAGATAATTGGACTATCAGTAACCAATGTGGGTACAAAATTGGGACGAATCAAAGAAAAACTCAAAAAGAAATTTTCACAAATAAATTCATAATGTGATGAACGAAACAGAATTGAAATTGCTTTGGCAGGCTACAAATGAAAAGGTAGAACGAAGCCTGCGGGTAAACCAAAAAAATGCGGATGAGATTACCAGGTTGAAAGCCAAAGATTTACTTTCGTCAATGAAACCAACAAAAGTTTTTGCACTTGCTGTAGGTATTATTTGGGTAATGGCTCTTGGTATTATTCTCGGCAAATTAATATTCAACCATTTGGGGGAGATTAGCATTTTTTTTCTGCTTTCTGCCACAATCCAGGTATTGCTGACAGTCGTCGCCATAGGTGTTTATGTTTATCAGATAAACCTGATTAACAAAGTTGATTTTAGTGAGCCGGTGCTGGCTATTCAGGAAAAAGTTTCAAGACTTAAAATATCTACTCTAAATGTAAGCCGACTGCTCTTTTTACAACTACCTGTCTGGACTACTTTTTACTGGAATGAAAAAATGTTCGTAACCGAAAACTGGATGCTGTGGATACTACAAGGAATAATCACATTATCATTCACTTATGTTGCCTTTTGGTTATTTTTCAATATCAAATATGAGAACCGGAATAAGAAATGGTTTCTGTTGATATTTAGAGGTAAAGAGTGGCAACCCATTTTGCAATCAATGGAGTTACTAAGCCAAATTGAAAAGTTTCAGGAAAAGAGCACTGATACCGCCAGCCGGTAAATGAGTCAACAGCCCCGCCGGCAAATGCTAACGGGATTTGTATTTTAACTCCCGATTCATTACAAAAGCAAACTGAGAAAAGGGTAAATAGAAAATACATGTATGTTAAGTAAATGCAGATGCGAACAAAGAAAATCTTTACATGAATCTGTAATGACACTCCGTCAAACAACATTTTAATTCCGCACTTGTTATAATCTGAGTTTCNNCAATCTAAAACATCTATATCATGGCACTGATTAACCCGCACATTAATTTCAACGGAAATGCAGAAGAAGCTTTTAATTTTTACAAATCAGTATTTGGTGGAGAATTCGCGATGATTGTTCGTTTTAAAGATATGTCTGGTCCTGGTTTTGAGATACCTGAGCATGAAGCGAATAAGATAATGCATATTGCTTTACCCATTGGCCAAAACGTGTTAATGGCCAACGACGTTCCTGAAAGCATGGGACGGGTTAGTGAAAACGAAAACCGGAGTAAAATCTCAGTCAGCGCAGAAAGCAAAGAGGAAGCTGATAAAATATTTAATGGACTTTCCGCCGGAGGATCAGTGGAAGTACCGATAGCTGACAGTCCCTGGGGTTCATATTTTGGAATGTTCAGGGATAAGTATGGCATTGAATGGATGGTAGATTTTGACCCAAAATACAACGGGAAAGTTTAACAGTTGCAAATCACCACTACTTTATGAGCACCAATACCATTTTGGAAATCTGTATTTACCTTGGTTTCCGGAATTGTATCGAAATTTTGTTAGCGGTAATTGTACCTGGTCAGCTAATCTGAATGTAAAAATTATTTTAAATCGAAATTGAAGGCAAAATGAGAAATTTAATTTGTTTCGTGCATGCTTCACTGGATGGTTTTGTGGCCGGAACGCATGGTGAATTGAACTGGGTTACAGTGAATGATGAAATATTTGATTTTGTTTCGACCATGACAGACCAGGCTGATACAGCTCTGTACGGACGGGTTACTTACCAGATGATGGAAGCCTATTGGCCTACCGCCGCTGATCAGCCCAACCCAAGCAAACATGATATAGAACATTCCGCCTGGTACAATAAGGTGTCGAAGGTTGTTTTATCAAAAACGCTGGATGATACCGGGTTGAAAAATACAGAAGTGTTTAGTGATAATCTCTACGAAAATATTACCAGGTTGAAACAACAACCAGGCAAAAACATACTGATTTTTGGCAGCCCTGGCGCTTCGAAAGCTCTTCTCAGCATTGGCGTTATTGATGAATTTTGGATTTTTGTGAATCCAATTTTGTTGGGAGCGGGTATCCCTTTATTTAATCACATTCCGGGCCAAGTGAAATTAAAACTTCTGGAGAGCAAGACATTTGATTCGGGGGTGGTTGCGCTGCACTACCGGAAAGCCTAACAGAAAAGTCTGCAGCTAACCGATTGTAATGTGTTGCCAGCTGGTGATGAAAGGCAGCGCAATTCGTAATTTCTATATTTGCTACCTTTACCTGCTTGTATAATCATGCAAACTGATTTTGAAAAAGCAGGATATCAAAATTTTTCTGGCTTTTGGTGCCATATACCTGATATGGGGTTCCACATACCTGGCAACCCGGTTTGCGGTTGCCACAATTCCGCCTTTAATGATGATCGGAGTTCGATCCCTGGCAGCAGGGATAATTCTATTTTTTATAAGCAGGTTTAGGAACGATGAAAAGGTTAAGCGCGAAAATATCCTTCCCCTGATCACACTAGGTGCATTATTCTTTTTAGCAGGACATGGACTGCTCTCATGGGCCCAGCAATATGTGCCTTCGGGTATGGCGGCGGTACTGGTTACTGCAGAACCATTATGGATTTTCGGGATTGAATGGTTTTTCCTGAAGGATACCCGTGTGAAACTAAAAGGGCTATTTGGGCTGTTTCTTGGATTTGCCGGTATAGTTTATCTCATCCATTCATCCTCTGCCGGCACGGCATTCAACTATGGACTGCTTGCCCCGGTATTAATAGTTGCAGGTACTTTTTCCTGGGGCGGCGGTGCTGTGTATTCGAGAGTCGCAAATGTTCCCGGGTCACCTTTACTTTCGTCGGGCATGGAACTGATTTTCGGTGGCATTCTCGTTCTGATAGCCAGTTTTATTCTTGGTGAGCCATCGGAATTCCATTTTAGCCAGGTTTCGGTGAAATCATTTTGTGCGCTTTTGTACCTTATAGTTTTTGGCTCAGTGATTGCTTTCAGCGCGTATATTTGGTTACTCGGTAATACTTCTGCAACACGTATTTCGACCCATACTTATGTTAATCCCATAATTGCTGTTTTTCTTGGCTGGCTGATTGCCGACGAACAGATCACTATTGCTTTACTTATTGCTACAGCAATCATAATTATGTCGGTGTACCTTGTTTTGTATGATCAGTATATGGATAGAAAAAATAACCATAATGGAAGCCAGAAAGCATAACTTTGTTTAAAAAACAGGATTTCTTGTGTTTTTTAAGAATTTTTAATTTAAGGACAAACCTGGTACGACTAAATAAAACAGCCTGTCCCATAAGCGTAGGAACAGGCTGTTTTTCAGTTATTCTTGGTTTACTTTTTCAGGTATTCATCAAGCCAGCGGAAGAATTCGCGTTGCCACAAAACACTGTTCTGCGGCCTGAGTACCCAATGACTTTCTTCCGGAAAATGCAGATACCTTGCCGGTATACCGCGAAGTTTGGCTGCCGCAAATGCTGCCATTCCCTGGGTATAAGGAATGCGGAAATCGTTTTCTCCTTCGATAATCATGATTGGCGTATCCCATTTATCAACAAATTTGTGTGGTGAGTTCGCGTACGAATGATCCACTTTTGCATTTCCTTTTTCCCAGTATGGTCCTCCCAGGTCCCAGTTTACAAACCACATTTCTTCGGTTGTAAGGTATTGATCCTCGAGGTTAAACATGCCGCAATGCGAAATAAAAACTTTGAATCTTTTTTCGTGGTGTCCGGCCAGCCATAATACCGAAAAACCTCCGTAACTGGCGCCAACCGCACCCAGCCTGTCCTTGTCAACAAAAGGCTCCTTTGCCATTTCGTCGACTGCCGTAAGATAATCTTTCATATTCTGCCCGCCATAATCGCCGCTGATCTGGTCGTTCCATTCCTGCCCGAAACCCGGCAAACCCCTTCGGTTAGGAGCAATTACAATATAATCTTTGGCTGCCATCATCTGAAAGTTCCAGCGATAGGAGAAAAACTGGCTTACCATGCTTTGAGGTCCGCCTTCGCAGAACAACAAGGCCGGGTATTTTTTATTCGGATCAAAATCGGGCGGGTACACCACCCAAACCAGCATTTTCTTATTGTCAGTAGTGGTCATCCATCGTTCTTCAACCCTGGCTGATTTTACATCTTTCAGTATTTCCTTGTTTGTGAATGAAAGCTGTGTTTCTTTACCGGTAGCATCAATTTTAAAAATCTCAGTCGGCGAGGTCATCGATTGCTTCGAGGAAATAATGTCTTTGCCTGACAAGGCTACTGACAGGTAATCGCATTGCCCGGAACTTACTGGTTTTATCTGCCTGTTTTCAGTATTCAGTGTATAAATCTGCACGGTTCCATGAATTGGGCTCAAGAAATACAAGCTTTTGCTGTCGGCGGTCCAGGCGAAATTATTGGCATTCTGGTCGAAGTTTTCGGAGTAATCAGTATATTTTGATGTAGCAAAATCATAGATCATAATCCTGTCCTTATCGGCTTCAAAGCCATCGCGGGCCATGCTCCTCCACACCAGCTTGCGTCCGTCGGGCGAAAAAACCGGATCCTGATCGTAGCCGGCTATACCTTTCGAAACATTGGTTTCGGTTCCGGTTTTCAGGTCGTACACATATATTTCGGAATTAGTACTCAGCGAGTATTCCTTACCGGTAAGCTTTTTGCAGGTATAGGCAAATTTATCTCCTTTTGGGCTCCAGCCTATCTGTTCCATACCTCCCCAGGGAGCCATTGGCGACTCAAAACGCTGGTTTTCCATAATATCCCTGCCTTTTTCAATTTTCCCGTCGGTATAGGCGGCTATAAAAATGTGGCTGTAACTATAATCGGACCAGCTGTCCCAATGCCTGTACATCAGGTCGTCTTCGATCCGCGCATTTGCTTTTGGCAGGTCGGGGTAAATGTCGTTTGGAGTTTTATCAATTTTAACCCGCTGTGTAAATAAAATGTATTTCATATCGGGCGAATAACTAAAGCCGGTTATGTCGCCATCCTCATTGCTTATTTTTACGGCTGCCGTTCCATCGGGATTTGCTTCCCACACCTGCATTGATCCTGACTCGGCCGAGAGGAATGCTATTTTTTTCCCATCGGGCCTGAAAATACCATTGGATTCGCTGCCTTTGAAAGAAGTTACTTTAACCGCTGCACCACCGGTTACAGGCATTGTATATAAATCACGGTTTCCTTTGTTCTCGGCCAGGTTGTACCAGCTTACTCCGTACAAAATGGTTTTGTTGTCGGGCGAAACCTGTATTTCGCTCACCCGCCCCAGTTTCCACAAAAGTTCAGGCGTATAGCGGTTTTGTTGATTGTTCTGCGAAAACAATGTGCTGCCAAAAGCCATGATCGCGAGGGATAAGAAGATTCTCTTTTTCATTCAGTTTGAGTTTAATTTTGATTGGTTTACGGGCCGCTAAAGTAGAAAAGATTGTTTAATCTCCAGATATGGATAAGGCTTATTATTCGTCTCTTTTATGGTCTGTTTTTTTAATGTCTCAATAAGGTTGAACCCGGAATTTAAAATTGACGGAGCTGTAAGGAAACATGCGATTGTTTTCATACTTTTACTTAATAAAAAAAACATTTTTTAAAATTTTTAATATGCAAATAGTGAAGGATATACAAAAAGCGTGGAATGAGAAACCCTTGCTGGTAGTTATGATTGCTGCTGTTTTTACCCGTTTGCTGGCAGCCATATTTTCGCGGGGCTTTGGTATGCACGACGATCATTTCCTGGTAATAGAAGCTGCCCAGAGTTGGGTGGATGGGGTTATTGTACCCGGGCATCCATGGTTGCCCGGGCAGGAGATTATTCCCGACGGGCATAGCCTTTTCTATATGGGATTGCATTTCCTGCTTTTTAAATTTTTTAACCTGCTGCATTTTACCGATCCTGTCGCAAAAATGTTTGTAGTCAGGCTATTGCATGCTGGTGCTTCGGTGTACGCAGTTTGGCTTACCTATAAAATTACTGAACGGCTTTCATCAAAAAGAGATGCTGCGCTTGCCGGTATATTAATGGCAGCTTTTTGGTTTCTGCCCATGCTCAGCGTCAGGAACCTGGTCGAAACCTTTTGTTTCCCTTTTACGCTGGCAGGGATATGGATATTAATGAAAGCTGGCAATAGCAAATGGCCGCTGCTTTCATTTTTCCTGGCTGGATTTGTACTTGGGCTGAGCATTTCAATCCGGTTTCAACTGATTGTATTTGTCGGTGGGGTTGGGCTTGTGCTGCTGATCCAGCGCAAATGGATACCTGCAATTTTAATGGGTTCCGGCGCGATTCTTTCGGTCGTTCTTTTGCAAGGCCTGATTGACTATTACATCTGGGGACATCCTTTTGCTGAGTTTATAGAATATGTTCAGTACAACATTAAGGCGGCTAACGATTATATTTCAGGACCCTGGTATAATTATATGCTTTTGCTGGCGGGGCTTTTAATACCACCGATATCGCTGATGCTGCTTTTTGGCTTTTTCAGGATATGGAAAAAACAACTGCTTATATTTTTGCCTGCATTCCTATTCCTGGTTTTTCATTCGTTTTTTCCGAATAAGCAGGAGCGGTTTATTTTACCTATACTTCCTTACGTGGTTATTGGTGGTGTTATCGGTTGGAATTCCTTTATAGTAGTTTCGAAATACTGGTATAAACATCGCAGGTTACTGGCCAATGGGTGGATATTTTTCTGGGTAGTAAACTTTGTGCTGCTTATTCCGGTATCAACGGCCTATTCTAAAAGGTCGCGTGTGGAAGCCATGTCGTACCTCGAAAAGTACAAAAATATTAAAGTGATAGTGGTTGAAGATATGAACCGGAACTCGGCTCAAATGGTTCCCCGTTATTATTCCCGACAATGGATGCAGCCTTTGTACAAATCGAAATTGGGAGTAAAGCAATATGCTGCCGATTCGCTGCCAAGCCGTGTTCAGGATGCATCGTTTGTATTGTTTTACAGCGACGAAAACCTGCAGCCCAGGATTGATTCTATGAAAAAGGAAATCCCGGCCCTTGTTTTCGAAAAAACTTTCGAGCCCGGATTTATTGATGACATCATGCATAAACTGAACCCGGTGAACCGCAACGAAACCATTTATATGTACCGGAATGAAAAGATAATGCCCAAACATCCCGCACAATAGGATGTTTAATGTTTTGTAATAGCCAAGAATTTATTTAATGCTGAATATGACCAGAGACGAAGCCCAGGTAAATATTAACAAACTAGTTAAAGAACTCAACGATCATAATTACAGGTATTATGTGCTTGCGGAACCTGTAATTTCGGATTACGAATTTGATATGCTTCTCGAGAAATTGTCGGCGCTCGAAAAACAATATCCTGAATTTTTACTGCCCGATTCGCCTACACAACGTGTGGGTGGTACTGTAACTTCGGAGTTTACTTCTGCCCGACATACATACCCGATGCTTTCGTTGTCGAATACCTATTCCGAAAGCGAATTGCGCGATTTCGATGAACGGGTTCGTAAACTGATCGACGGCCCGTACGAATATTTCTGTGAATTGAAATTTGACGGTCTTTCCATTAGCCTGACCTATGAAAATGGCTTGCTCACCAGGGCGCTTACCCGCGGCGATGGCGAAAGGGGCGACGATGTGACGGCAAATGTTAAAACCATACGGAGTATTCCATTGCGCCTGGTTGGTAAAGGGTATCCTGATGTTTTCGAAGTGCGTGGCGAGATCATCTTGCCCAGGCCGGGATTTGAAAAAATGAACCTCGAGCGCATCGAAATCGGTGAAAATCCTTTTGCAAACCCACGTAATGCCGCCGCCGGCAGCCTCAAACTGCAGGATTCGGCTGAAGTTGCCCGGCGACCACTCGACGGTTATATGTACTATGCCCTGGGCGAATCCCTTTCTTTTGCCACCCACCAGCAAAGCCTCCAAATGCTCTCACAGTGGGGATTTAAAATTTCGAATAAATCAGCGCTCTGCAAAACAATTGACGAGGTGCTGGCATTTATCAATACCATGGCACGCGAACGCGATAAGTTGTTGTTTGATATCGATGGAATTGTTATTAAAGTAAATTCGCTGGAGCAGCAGCAGGCACTGGGATTTACTGCCAAATCGCCACGCTGGGCAATTGCATATAAATACAAGGCCGAGCAGGTTTCGACCCAACTCTTGTCAATCGATTACCAGGTTGGTCGTACCGGCGTGGTAACACCGGTTGCAAACCTCAAACCGGTGCAACTTGCCGGTACCGTGGTGAAACGCGCCAGCCTGCATAATGCCGATATTATCGCCAAACTCGATGTGCGGATCGGCGATTTTGTTTTCGTAGAAAAAGGAGGGGAGATCATTCCCAAAATCGTTGGAGTCGACCTCAGCAAGCGCGATCTTTTTGCCGAGCCGGTAGTTTTTATCGAAAGCTGCCCCGAGTGTGGAACCAGGCTCGAACGCCAGGAGGGCGAAGCCGGCAATTTCTGCCCTAACGAAGAGCATTGCCCGCCGCAAATCAAAGGTCG
>DGQJ01000319.1:4903-12590 GCA_002389705.1 Bacteroidales bacterium UBA4417 | reverse complement strand
CTGAGTTTTAAAGCAAAAACCGCACAAAATATTATTAACGGCATTGAAGCTTCTAAATCGGCTCCATTCGAGCGGGTGTTGTTTGCGCTGGGAATCAGGTACGTGGGCGAAACGGTTGCCCGCAAACTTGCCCTTCATTTTAAAAATATTGATTCAATTATCGGCGCAGGCATAGATGAATTGCAGGCGGCCGAAAATATAGGCGAAAAAGTAGCCGGAAGTATTTTTGCTTTCTTTCGCAAGCCGGAAAACCTTCAACTTATCGAAAAACTGAAAGCTGCCGGGCTCCGGATGGTTGCCGATAAACAACCGGAATTACTTTCTTCCAGTCTGGCGGGCAAAAGTATCGTGGTTTCCGGTTCGTTTGGCTCACCCAGGCGCAGGAAAGAACTGGAAGAAATGGTGGTTATGCATGGTGCCAAATTGGCAGGTGGTGTAACTGCTAAAACCGATTTTGTGGTTGCGGGTGAAAATATGGGCCCCGAAAAACGTCAGAAAGCAGAAAAACTGGGCATCCCGGTAATATCGGAGGATGATTTTCTCAGAATGCTGGAATAATATGCCGGCTTGGATTGCTTTTTGTTGAAGGTATCCGGAAACTGCTGCGATTGTTACACAATTGTTTGTTTTGAAAGCAGCATTATATTTTACCCTTAAAAAGTTATTCAAATGGCTGTTTCAACTTCAGATATAGAAAAGACGTTTTCCACATTATGCAACCTTGTGTATGACAACCGCTTAAAGGAAGCCCTTAACCAGGTGAAAGGATTGGTAGAAGGCATGCATGTGGCCGATTTTACCCTGCAGTACGAGGATATTAACCAGACTTACCTGATGCTGCTGGAATATAATTTCAGGGGCGTTCCGGATCCGCAGCGCAATGTAATTTTCGAAAAGCTGAAAGTATTGTTACTCGAACTGGCCGACAGGGTAAGGCAATACGCACTGGCCCAGACGGGTATGCATGTGTACCAGCTTAAATCGCACATCGAAAAAGAAAAGGAAATTGCAAAGGAAGAAGCAACCCGGCACATCGATAGCTATTCCTTTGAGCAAGAGTTTGCTCGTTTACTGAGTGAAACTGACCTTGGCTCAAGGAAAAAGGAAACTGAGTCGTTACCTGCAATATCACCCAAGCTTTTCCAGCTAATGTGGCTGAGTGATAAGTATACCGAAACGGATTTATTACTGATCAAAGCTATCCGCGAATCGGAGTCGCTGCCCTGGTATGAGAAATGCCTGGCCGTGAGCGCCATCACGCTCAGCCTGATCAACTGTTTCGATAAAACGAAGTTTGCAGTGCTTTGCGATTTTTATAATGACCGGCAACCGCAGGTGTGGCAGCGTGCCTTTTCGGGCCTGGTCCTAGCCGTTTTTATTTACAACCGCCGTATTGAGTTATACCCTGAACTTCGTGCCAGGATACTGCAATACGCTGATGACGAGAATTTTGGTACTGATCTGAATAACTTCCTGCTACAGATTTTTAAAGCCCTCGAAACTGAAAATATTACCCGCAAATTCAGGGAAGAAATATTGCCTGATGTGCAGAAATTCGAATCGAAAATCAGGCAGAAACTGGATATCGACAACCTGATTAACGATGAACTGATCGAAGACAAAAACCCGGATTGGGAGCAGATTTTTGAAGATAGTCCTGACTTGCTGAACAAAATACAGAAAATGTCGGAAATGCAGATGGAGGGCCTTGATCTTTTCATGGGGACATTTGCCATGCTCAAAAATTTCGACTTCTTCCGCGAGATTTCCAACTGGTTCCGACCGTTTTATAAGGAAAACGAAACCGCGCAATCGTCGGTTGATGAAGATATTGAAGGGAAGCAGGACTTCCTGGCCAGCCTCGAGGATTCGTTTTATATGTGCAATTCCGACAAGTACTCCTTCTGTTTTAACATCAGGCATCTCCCTGGCGAACAGGGGCGCAATGTGATCAGTCTGTTCAATATGGAAGCCGAAAGTATTCGCGAAATTGCGAGCGAGGATGGATTGCTCAATAAACCCGGAAAGGATGTTTTTATTTTTACACAATACATCCAGGATATGTACAGATTTTTTAAACTTCATCCGTTCAGGGCCGACTTCCGCGATATTTTTAGTCTGCAATGGAACTTGTCGGAAAACTGGCTGATCCGTAACCTGGATGATAATAGTCTGGTATTGCGTACAGCAGCTGAATTTCTCTTTACTAAAATGCACTATGCACAGGCTGCTTCGCTTTTCCTCGTTCTTTCGGATAAACCTGAGCCCGACCAGGCCGTATTTGAAAAACTTGCCTATTGCTACCAGATGCTTGGCGATTACAAGCAGGCGCTTGAGTTTTATAAGCGTGCTGAACTCTTCGACAGTAATCGGCTTTGGAGTCTTAAAAAAATAATCTTCTGCTACCGCAAATTGGGTGATACGGAATCGGCGCTAAAATGGAGCCTCGAAGCTGCAGCGCTTGAAGCTGATGATGTTTACCTGCAAACCATGCTGGGCAATTGTTACCTCGACCTGCACCAGTTTGACAAAGCGCTTGAACACTACTTTAAAGTTGAAATCCTTTCACCCGAAAATATCAAGATGCTCAGGCCGATCGCCTGGTGCTGTTTTGTACTTGGGAAACTCGACCTTGCACAGAATTATTTCCAGCTTATTGCAAACGAAGGTTTTAAGGCAAATGATTTCATTAATGCTGCACATGTTGAACTATGCTTTGGCAACAAACCCAAAGCCATGGAGAATTACATGGCTGCCTTGCGTACCGGCGAAATAAACCTCGGCCAGTTTACCGAAACACTCGATTTTGATAAGCGTTTTCTGATCGCAAATGGTGTTGATGCCACCGAAATTCAACTTATTTCCGACTACATCAGGTTTAAAATGTAAATGATTTGTTAAATGTTTCATTTAATGGTTTTTAATTGCAAAAAACAACCGCTTCACAGTATTACTTTTTGCATTTGTTAATATTAATTAATAAAAGCAGGCTAATGTGAAGATTGGCTTGCTTTTTGAAGATGTGTAACAAAAGTCACGACTATGAAAAGAATATTTCTACTCTCAATCATAATTGCTTCATTCCTTCCGGTAAATGCACAAATTGCCAGGATCAGCAATTCACTAAATGTTGCAAAAAACAACCAGGCAACTTCTTCGTTGGCATCAGCCGAAGGGATCATTGAAAATATTACCATTTACCCGAACCCGGTTGTTGATCAATTGAAGGTATCCTTTAAAAGCAGCCGGAGAGCGATAGCCGTCATTTCTATTTTCAATAATATTGGCAAACAGGTGTATACCCTTGAATCGGAAGTGGAACCGGGCCAGAATTTCTTCACTATTGATGTGAGAGACAGTTCAATTGAGCCAGGAATTTACTTTGTACAGATAGTTAGTGAAAATGAAAAATATACCCGAAAACTGATCGTTAAATAATTACCGTCAAATCGCAGTTCTTCATTGGGTTTGGCCCGATTTGAACATTTTACGATAGTTAGCAGTTTAACTGCTGAAAATCCTTCACGGGGAATTTCATTATTCAGATGCATTCAAATTCAAGATTACATAAGTATTTTACCAGGCAAACCATTGCTGCAATAATAGCTCTGTTATTGTACATAATTCCGGGTTTGGTTCAGGATGTGCACCGATTGGAGCATATTCAGGGTAATGCTTCACCAGTTGAATCTTCTGACACCCAGATCAGCTTATCATCCGAAAAGTGCCCAATTTGTAAATATGAGTTTTGCCCGGTAAGCGAACAGCAAAATAGTTCTTTATTACCGGCAATTTTTGCTGGCGAACCTGTTTTTATTTCCTCTATCGACAGCCAGCTGGCTGCACCGGTGTTCAACCATTTCCGGTTGCGTGGCCCTCCAGTTTCCTGATTTTATCAAAGTTTTATTATTTCTCTGGGTTGCTGCATGCCAGCAGTCCAACAGTTGTATTTTAAATAAATCAGATTACCATGAAAAAAATACTTTTCATTTTGCTCCCTGTTTTATGTCTTGGGAGTAAAATTTCCTATACCGAAAATATAAATACAGGAAATACCTCCCTGTCAGGAAAAATTACTGACAGTAAGACCGGAGAACCGCTTCCCGGGGTATCGGTTTACCTGCCCGATTATAAAACAGGAACAATATCTCATTCCGATGGCACTTATCGCCTCGATAAACTACCCAAAACCAACGTATTGGTCCAGGTGTCGCTTTTAGGATACAAAATGCTGGCTGAAAATATTGATTTGTCAGTTACAACTAAAAAAGATTTTGTAATGGAGATGTCCATTACTGAATTAAACGAAGTTGTAGTTACCGGCTTATCGAATGCCGGACAGCGAAACAGTACTCCAGCGCCAATCTCAATTATTACGATCCAGCAATTAGAACAAAATAATAGCTCAAACATTATCGATGCCATTGCAAAGCAACCGGGGATTTCGCAGGTTACTACAGGTCCTGGAATTTCAAAACCGGTAATCAGGGGACTTGGTTATAACCGGATTATTACCCTGAATGATGGAATTCGTCAGGAAGGCCAGCAATGGGGCGATGAGCATGGTATTGAAGTTGATGAAGCTTCAGTTTATAAAATTGAGATATTGAAAGGTCCTGCCAGCCTGGCATTTGGTTCAGATGCATTAGCTGGTGTAATCAATTTTTTATCTGCACCAACTTTGCCCGAAGGCGAAATTAGTGGTAAAATTCTGGCAGGATATCAAACCAATAATGGTTTGCTGAACTTTTCTGCCAATATTGCCGGCAATAAACATGGACTGATCTTCGATGTACGTTACAGTAATAAGATGGCGCATGCTTACCAGAATAAATACGATGGGTATGTGTTAAATAGTGGATTTAAGGAACAGTCGGCAAATGCAATCATCGGATTAAACAATTCGTGGGGATATTCGCATCTGCACTTAAGCGCTTATCGTATCATGCCTGGTATTGTTGAAGGTGAACGCGATAGCTTAACCGGTCAGTTTATTAAACCGGTGCTGGTAAATGGAGAGGAAGGATTTGAGGTGGCCGGTCATTCGGATTTTTATTCTTATTCGCAACAGATTCCTTACCAGGATGTGAATCACTACAAGGCTGTGCTGAATAACAGTTTTTTGATAGGGAAATCAACCCTGAAAGCAACCATCGGCTGGCAGCAGAACAGGCGAAAAGAGTTTGGTGAGGTTTCAGCACCTTCGCAGTATGGATTGTATTTCTATCTGAATACAATTAACTATGATGCTAAGTATATTCTTCCTGTTTACAGGGGATTTAATATTTCATTCGGGGTCAATGGCATGCAGCAGTCGTCGCAGAACAGGGGCACCGAGTTTCTTGTCCCGGAATATAATCTTTTCGATGCCGGTATCTTTACAATTGCCCGGAAATCATACCATAAACTCGAATTAAGCGGGGGACTGAGGTTTGATGTTCGCTCCGAGCATGGAAAAGATCTCTATCTTGATGCTGAAGGTCAGCCTTTAACCCAACCGGATGAAGGTGCTGTACATCGGTTTGCTGCTTTTGATACTAAGTTTTCTGGTGTATCCGGAAGCCTTGGCGCTACTTATCAGATATCCGAGAGATTTTTTACCAAAGCCAATATATCCCGGGGATTCAGGGCCCCTAATATTGGCGAAATTGGCTCAAACGGTATTCATGAAGGTACGTTGAGGTACGAGTTGGGCAATCCGGACCTGAAAGCAGAACATAGTCTTCAGCTTGATTATTCGCTGGGCTATATTTCAGAACATGTTTCGGCTGATCTTGATTTATTCACTAACCGGATCGATAATTATATTTTCCTTGCAAAGTTGCAGAATGCCGAAGGATTGGATTCAATAGTTGATGGAAACAGCGTTTTTAAATATACAGCCGGAAATGCAACCCTGGCAGGTGGAGAGATTACTATAGATGTTCATCCGCATCCGCTCGACTGGTTACATTTCGAAAACTCATTTTCCATGGTAAACGCTGTGCAAAAGGATCAGCCTGATTCATCCAGATACCTGCCCATGAGCCCGGCTGCAAAATTCACGTCCGATCTCAAAGCTGCTTCGGGAAGTTTAGGCAGACATCTGAAAAATGCTTTTGTCAAAATAGGAGTCGATTATTACTTCAGGCAAAACCATTTTTATGCTGCTTATGGTACTGAAACTGCAACACCAGCTTATGCTCTCTTAAATATGAATATTGGAGCTGATGTGTATTTTAATAATAAGATGTTTTTTACATTCATTGCAAGTGCAGAAAATCTGTTGGATGAAGCCTACCAGAGTCATTTGAGCCGATTGAAATATGCTCCCGAAAATTTTGCTACAGCTCGCAATGGGGTTTACGACATGGGCAGAAATGTGGGTTTTAAAATAATCGTACCGTTTACTCTTTCGAAAGCCAGCGAGTGATAATTCAGCTTCGTAATAAAAGAAATGCCCGTAGTCATGAACTTCGGGCATTTTTTATCTTTAACCTGAACGTATTTGAAATCAGTTCACTTGTAATTTTTCGCATTCCCATTTTCCCTGCATCTTCATTTGCAATAAGTAAATTCCTGCCGGCCAACGGCATTCAAAACTCAATTTCTTTGCCTGGGGTTGCAACGAATGCAGTATTCTGCCTGTTACATCCCTTACGATGAGCTCATTAATAGGGGCGAAAGCTTCAATGGTTACTTTGCCGTTCGATACAGGATTTGGGTAAATGTGTATTCTGTTGGAATATTTTCCGGATATTTCTTCTTCGATGCCAAGGCTATTGCTGATTAGCCTGACATTTAATTCGGTTGATTGGCGATCGTTTACGGACACTGTAATAGTTTTTGATGCATATCCGCCTGCCGAAAAAGTTACATTGTAGGTGCCGGCTTTAAGTAACCTGTGATAATCGCCAACCTCGGGATCTGTATAAACGTGAGAACTGTCCTTGTCGAAACCGGAAATGTAAACCTTTGCATACAGTGCGGCTCCCGATGCTGAATCAGTAACCAATCCGCGAAGCCCGTAGCCGGATTGCTCCATATAATTAAGCATCGAATGGTAATTATATTTCCAGTGATCAACCAATTGATTAGTGGGTAATAATTTTACATCTGACAGTTCGATAGTAACTTCGCGGCAATGCTTGTAGAAATTCATATAATCCTGTCTGCCACCGGTTATTTGATACCAAGCATATCCATTTGTAACACCACTGGCGTATAATGATGTCAAATAATTAGTATTCTGATCATTAGCGAAAACTGTGTCGGCATATTCGTGGCACACATACTTCCACCAGGCATCGTCCGCAGTAAGCTTCGACCAGGTATCCCAGGGATAATTTACAACCTCAGCTCCACCATGAAAATTAGCTCCCATGGTAAAAGAGTTTTGATCCGCGAAATGCATAAATGCAACTGTCTCAGGTTGCCAGGCATTCCCATCGGGATGCTGGCCATCCTGCGGATCAGGATAATTGCGGTTCAGGTCAACATTATTTGCATTAAAGCGTGTGGCTCCATTCACGGTGTTGTTTCCACCTTTGTACGTTCCATCGGGATTAGCAAGCGGGCAGATCACAATATCATAATTATCAACCAGGTTTGTAATCCGCGGGCTTGAGCCGTAGCCAGTCAGCAACGAATCAGCAAGGTGTAACATCAGGATAAAACCAGTTAATTCATCGCCATGAATAGATGAAGT
>DGQJ01000319.1:0-4746 GCA_002389705.1 Bacteroidales bacterium UBA4417 | reverse complement strand
GTATGGCTGATCGAAATTTTTTGCGAAAGGGAAGGATTTAATAAGAGGTTGTTCAACGGGAAACTGAAATAAACTTCCCCGCGGCGCTGCAAGTCCTGCTGTGCAAGTGTACCTTGTTTTAGAAACGATTGTGCATTGGAAAAACTGAAGGCAAAAACAAGAATAATGAATGTGATGATTTTTTTCATCAATCAACGGATTTATACATGGCATGTATTATTCAATTTCCGACATGATGGCTGAAAGCTGGTTGTAATGCGATTTTTCAATTTTTACCAGTGGCAACCTGAGGTTATTGGCAATAATTTCTTTGATTTCCAGCGCCGCTTTAATTCCGGAAGGATTCCCGTCAGCAAAAACGGAACGTGTAAAATCAGTGAGTTTGTAATGTATTTCTCGTGCTTTTTTCATTTCCGCCTTTAATCCAAGCGATACCATTTCGGAAAATAATTTAGGATAGGCATTGGCAACCACTGAAATTACGCCATCCGCACCCATGCCCAGTAATGGAAGGGTAAGCAGGTCGTCGCCTGAAATTACCAGAAAGTCTTTGGGCTTGTTACGAATAATATCCATAATTTGTTCTATACTACCCGATGCTTCCTTTATTCCAATAATGTTATCGAATTCGTTGGCAAGTTGGAGCGTTATTTCAGGCTTCATGTTCACCGAAGTACGTGAAGGTACATTATACAGTATGATCGGGATAGGGCTCACCGTAGCAATATTTTTATAATGCAGATATAAGCCTCTTTGTTGTGGTTTGTTGTAATATGGTGTTACAGAAAGAATTGCATCATAACCTTCGAGCGAATTCATCCTTATTTTATTAATCACTTCCTGTGTATTGTTGCCGCCCAGTCCCAGTACAAGCGGAACCCTTTTGTTATTTATTTCAACAACAAAGTCGGCAAGGGCATTCATTTCTTCACGTGTAAGGGTTGCAGTTTCGGCGGTAGTTCCCTGCACGACCAGGTAATTTACTCCACCTTCAATAAGGTGTTCTATCAACCGCTCCAAGGCAGTAAAATCAATAGTTCCTTGTTTGTGAAACGGTGTAACCATGGCAACCCCTGTGCCCCTGAATTTGTTGATCATATCGGTTAATTGTTTATCCTGCTTAAATAATGAATTACTTGTGAGGCAAATGTGTCAATGGTTTCATCGGGACCGGCCTGTATCATCAGATCATAAAACAACTGGTGGTCTTCCTGGTACCTGCCAACTTTGAGCCCGGCTTTCGATAAAGCTGCACAATACAGCAAGGGAAGATGATCATCGAGGCTCAGATCTATAAGGATGTCAAATTCAGTATCCACAAATTCCTTAACAAATGCTTTTTGTGGCTGGAACCGGAAATTTACATCTTTGGCTGTGATAATATCCTGGGTAATTTTCGGGATGAAATAATGCGGTGTTATTTTTAAATCGGTATAGCTTACCACGCGTACTTTCAGCTTCATTTCATTCAACTGGCTGAGAATGGTTTCTACTATTTTATAGGTTGCTTCATCGGGTAAATAATAAAGTAAAGCTACTGTTCTGGCTGTTTCCAGGTTTGTAGCTTTCTGATGCCTGCTAGTTTCGCTTACTTGTTTCACAAGAATCGATTTAGCCATGTTTTCGCGAATATTCTGAAGTATTTTCAAGACTGGTGATTTGGTTGCTCAATTGCCGATATACTGGCCTGAACTGTAGGACTTGCGAAAATACTTATTTTTTTTTCCTGAGCGTAAAAATATTTACAAAAACCTTGGTGCCGCATGCTTCAATTCTGTTGATCTTACTCACCGGTTTTTGGTAATTTTGAGAAACAGGATATAATCTCGCCAATATACATCCTGTGATAGTCTTTTTTAGGGTAATTCGAATCAATACTTTTTACCAGGAAATGTTCGGGGTTTATATCCGAATAATAAAGCTTCCGGCACTCAAGCATCAAAACCGACTGTTCATAAAATATTGATTTTGATGGCGATTCAAATGGTTTTAATCCGGTAGCTTCCATTTTATTCACCTGGCGGCCTGAACGTTTGCCACATAAATTGAGCGCCGGCCTTTGGCTTTCATCAAAAAAACTCATGGTGAAGAATTCGTTTTTCTCCATAAAATCATACGTATATCGTTGTGGCCTCACGAAACAAAATACTACCTGTTTGTTCCATAAAATTCCCATGCCTCCCCAACTGGCAGTCATCGTGTTAAAGGAATCGCGGTTGCCGGCAGTTAACAGGAACCAGTCATCATCAATTAAGGTAAAAGGATTACGATTGATTTCCCCCGGGTTGATTTTTTGCAGTTCGTTGAATGTCATTTTGATTTTTTTACGTGTTTTAAGGTTAGCAGGTTCAGTGGATTTGATCCCAGCCCTGAAATATTTTTACGGGTAAACCGCAGCACTTCATCGTAATAAAGAACAATAACGGGTGCTTGCTCCATGAGCAGACGATCCATTTGCATGTACTTCAAGCCTCTTAATGAATCGTTGGTTTCGCGGGTGCTTTCATTATAAAGCCTGTCGAATGTACCAGATTTAAAATGGGTATAATTGGGCCCGGCAGGGCAGAAGTTCGGTGAATAAAACAGCGAAAGATAATTTTCGGCATCAGGGTAGTCGGCTATCCAGGAGCCCCTGAAAAAACTGACTTTCGATTGAGCAATCATTTCGCGCAATGTAGCAGGCGGTGTAACATCAATTTTAACCTGAATCCCGATTTCGCCCAGCTGACTTTGTATATAGCGGCATAAATCGAGGTACGATGCGTTAGTAGTTAAAGTGATAGGTGGCAGTCCTTTTGCACCGGGATAACCGGCTTTTTCGAGGAGTTGCATTGCTCTGACCGGATCATAGGAATAGCCTTCAACTTTTTGCTGGTCGAACCAGGGAATGCCTGCAGGTACAAACCCGGCCAAACCGGGCTTGCCGATGTTGTTACGCAGGTATCGCATCATTTTTACCCTATCGAAACCATAACTGATAGCCTGCCTGATAAGCTGGTGCCTGAGCGGGCTTTTTGCAGCAGCTTCAAAATTTGTATCTATCAATATTCCAAGGTATTCGGTATTCAGGTAAGGTTGTTTGCTTAGGTTTATAGAAGATGTATACTTAGCGCGCAGTTCTCCTTTGTTGGTTAAAAGTTCGTCTTTATAACTGGCATCAATACCCGATATAAAGTCGAGATTGCCTTTTATAAACTCAAGGAAAGCTGACTGTTTCTCAATAATAAATGTAACAGCTACGGCATCTAGATAGGGGAGAGGACCGTCCTTTCCCGATTCGAAATAGTGATTGTTTTTAAGTAAAACGAGTTTCACACCTTCCTTCCACATCCCGAACCTGAACGGACCGGTACCCACGGGGTGTTGCCTGAAATCGGATCCATATTTCTCTACGGCTTCGTGCGGAACTACCGAACAATACTGCATGCTTAATAATCCAAGAAATGGTGGGAAGGGCGCTGATAACCGGATGATAAAAGTTGAATCGTTGGGGGCTGAGAACGCATTTTCCCCTTTGTTCACTTTTTCAAGAACCCAGGCTCCAGGCGATGCTGTTTTTTCATCGGAAAGCCTTTTGAAACTATAAACGAAATCGCTGGCGCTGACTTTTCGGATTACATTTTTACCAAACGACGGATCCGAATGAAACTGCACATCCGTGCGAAGTTGGAACGTATATGTTAATCCATCGCCTGAAATTTCCCAGCTTTTAGCAATACAAGGTTTCACTTTCAGGTTTTCATCAAATTGAACAAGGCCGTTAAAGATCTGGTTAGTAGCCCATATGTTAGCCTGGTCACGAGCAAAGGCCGGATCAAGCGAGGTTAAACCAGCCGATTCGTTGTACCTGAAAACAGTCATCCCGGTATCTTCAAAATTCCCGTGTGTGCATGCCGAAAGCATGATCAGAAAAGTGAACGCAGCTGGAAAAAGTTTCGAAAAATTCATTTCCGGGATAAAATGAGAAATCAAAATTAAGAGTTTGGATGATACAACAACACAACCCTTTTGAATTTGAAAGCAGGTAAAAATAAAACATCTGCCAGAACTTCCAAAAAATAAAAAACCGGATTTAACCGGTTTTTTAATCTAAGTGTTCCTGCTGAGAATTACTTCTTTGGTTTAACCAGGGCAATATCCAGCACATCAATCATATCAGTAAAGTAATGAAATTTTAAGCCTTTGATATATTCCGGCTTGATTTCCGATATGTCGCGTTTGTTGTCTTCGCATAAAACGATATCAGTAATGCGGGCCCTTTTGGCTGCAAGTATTTTTTCTTTCACACCACCCACAGGTAGTATCCGGCCTCTCAATGTTATTTCACCCGACATCGCAAGCTTATCGTTAACCGGTTGTTTGGTAAAGGCCGATGCCAGCGCTGTAAACATGGTAATACCTGCCGATGGCCCGTCTTTGGGTGTTGCCCCCTCCGGAACATGAATATGTACATTCCATTTTTCGAAAACTTCATTTTCAATTTTCAGCTGGCTGGCATGCGATTTTAGGTATTCATAGGCCAATGAAGCCGATTCCTTCATCACATCGCCCAGGTTGCCGGTAACTGTAAGAGCGCCTTTACCCGGGCTCAGGCTTACTTCAACAAAAAGAATTTCGCCACCCACTGCCGTCCATGCGAGTCCGGTTGCTACACCCGGGGTATTACCCGAATAGCTTTTTTCATTGTTAAAAGGGGCTGGACCCAGGATTTTTTCAAGATCAGCACTGCTTAACGCTGCAGGTATT
>DGQJ01000208.1 GCA_002389705.1 Bacteroidales bacterium UBA4417 | reverse complement strand
GGTAAAAGATAATTTTTGAGCTGATAATTTAAAGCATTACGGTTTAAGGAAATCGCCATCGATGATAAGCAGTTTAACTCCTTTTTCGGTTTGAGATTTATGTGAGCTGGTATCGTCAGTAACCTGGTAGGTCATTCCGGTTTTGAGTGTTTGTTGTGTTCCATCGGCCAGGTGCGAAACCATTTCGCCATCAATACAATAAATGATGTGTCCTTTGGTACACCAGTGATCGGCCAGGTAGCCGGGAGTGTATTCAACCATACGTATGCGCAATCCGTCGTACTGAAGGGTTTTCCAGATGGCTTCGCCTTTTTCGCCCGGGTGAACTACACCAGGAACCTTGTCCCAATCGGTAATTTGAAATGGTATGATCATGTTCTTGTAAGTTTATGATTTGAAAGCAGTTTTAAGTGCGTCCATATTATTTTGTACAAATGTACTACCCGGAACATGTCCGCAAATCCTGCATTTAAAATCGTACCAACCGTTGAGGGAACCACATTGGCTGCACGAAAAATGCTGCAGCATCTCGGCATACCATTTTTCCCAGCCAACTTCTTTAATCCGCTGNNCAGAAGTCGATTCCCTTTTCGGCAGCACATTTGCGCATATGGCAGTTTTTGCAATAAGCCGTAAGCGTCTCACTGCGGCATCCGTTGCATTTTATTTCAGCAAACGGAATTTTTGTGCGATCCGCAATCCGCTGTAAATTTTCAATATTGTTTTCTTGTGTTGATGTGTAAATTCCACAGGAGGAACAGAACAGTCCACACACCGAAACCAGTATTTTATCGGGGGTTAATTCGGGTTTCATGATTATTTGGTTATTGTAAAATTATAAGAAATTTCAACATTACCCTTTACCATCGAAAGCACCGGGCATAATCCTTCTATAAGTCTGGTAACCTTTTCCATATCCTCAACTTCAATATTGCCTGAAGATAAGATTACCTCGAGGTTGATGGATTCGAAACCGGTGGGGTGCTCCTGCCGGCGTATGCCTTTCGAAACGATTTCGAAAACATGTACATGCTTTTGCATTTTACGTAATACTACCAGCAAGGCGCTTCCCACGCATGAGGATAGACTTAACAATAACAGTTCGAGAGAAGTGTACCCCAGGTTATCGCCGAGTGGCGGAACATAGTCAATCAGCACCGGTTCATTACCGGCCACATTACCTTCGAAAAGGAGTTTTTCGTTAATCAGCATTACAGATGCCGNNCATAACTATTACCTGGTTGTATTATAAGCAACATGCTTCAGGTTAAAATTACCATAGCTACACGGACCGGCCGGATAATTGTATATGGTTTCGGCCCGGCCTGCCAGCCTGTAACCATCAATCATTCTGTAATCGCTCAGCGGGGTCGACCAGGGTAGTTGCAGCATTCCAAGTTCAGCGTCGTATGCATACCTGTTGTCGGATACAAAATTGACAAGTTCGCCTTTTTCGTTGAAATAAAGCCAGGCAGAAACCGTAATATGGTTGTTGGTAAATTCGGCTTTTACTTTCAGCTTATCGGTTTCAAGCCATTTTATCCTTTTATCGGTTAAAGCACCAGGTGCCAGGCAGCACATATCGTTAAAAAAAGTAACAGTTTCGGAGATTCCCATTTCGCGGCCTTTTTCGTACTGCACTTTTATGAGCGACAGCAGCCGGATATCCATGAAGGCTTCACCGTTTCTGAAACTATGAAAACCGGCAACGGGCAATCCTTTCATGGTGGCATTCAGAAAAAACAGGCGTACAGAGTTATTCAAAAAGTTATACTGTTCAGATGTTAGCGGCATCCATGGCGACTGCTCATTTTTCCTGATTTTACCTTCAAAAACGACCCTGAAATTTCGGACCACAGGCTTGCCGACAAAACCAGTGTAACGGATATATTTTTGTACCGCCTCAGGCAGCCGGTCAATATCGGATTCGGTTAATACCTGCTGCGATGACTGAATATCCTGGGAAAGCAGAGTGCCGACTTCGCTGAGGTATCTTCCCTTGTAGCTGGCGGTTGCGTAGGTTAAAATAATACCTGCAAGGATAATTACGTTTGCGATGGTTGCAAATTTTGCTTCTTTCCAAACCATGATTACCAGCACGGTTGAAAGTACTACAGCCAGCATTGCAGGTATATACCACCATTCAGTTTTGGACAGCAATACCGTGCCCGATAGCATAAACAGGACAAATGCCAGAAACCAGAGCAATCCCATTGGCTTCGAAATCTGCATGGTTAACTGCTCCATGTTTCCGTATCCAAAAGCTTTTGCAAATCCCATCAGGTGGATGGCGCCATGAATAAAAACCAGCAGTGCAAATACAATTTTCATAAATGATGATGGTATTTATATTTTATGTTTTCCATATGGAAATATGCATGATACTATGATACTTCCGGAATCATTTTCCCTATTGGTTTATGAACTTTTTTTGCAGAAATAAATCAGGACAGGCAGGGAATACATATGATTGATGTTACAGAAAAACATGATTGCATTATTTAAATCAGTACCTGTGTACAACAGGATGCTGCCCGCTTGCAGCACCCTGAATCCGCATCATCCAATCATCCAATCAATCAAAACTAAGCATCAAACATTATTTATTATGAGTATCGTGAATCATTAATAAACAGTTCTTTTATTTAATGTACCCACCCCAACCCTCCATAAAAATAGGAAGGGGTTAGATTGTGCTAATTTATCAGATTGTAGTTCCGTTCGTTAAAATCTGCCTCCCCTAATTTAGGGGAGGTGCCGACAGGCGGAGGGGTACATTCTGTTTACCAAATAATTACTTATTAATGATTCCCGATAGTCAATTTATTTATTTTCCTTCAATTTCTGTAAAGCTTCCTTACCTGCCTTATGGTTCGGATTCAGTTCAATTGATTTTTCGTATGCTTTAATTGCTTCCTGGGTTTTTCCAAGGGCAACCAATCCTTCGGCATAACTATCCCAGGCATTAAATGAGTTTGGGTACAATTCGGTGATAAATCCAAACACTTTAACGGCCGTTGCAGTATCTTTGAGTAAAGTGGCATATCCCAGTTTGTTAAATTCGGCTTCATCGAAGTCCCACTTGTTTTTTTCTGTTTTATACCTGGTTCTGAATTTTTCAAGCAGGTAATCCATTTTCACCGGCTCCATGTTTTTACTCAGTTCGAAGGCCACCAGCGGTTTCATGTTGGCAGGCTGGCGATTGTACAAAATATCAGTAATTCCTTTAAACATTTTTTCGAGGGGAGCATTGCCGGCATTGCTCAGTATTACGATAAGGTATTGCTCGTCGGGTATCTGGTAAAACCTCGTGTGCCAGGCCATCAGGAATCCTTCGTGGGTACGGATTTTTTTCATGGCACTGTCAATNNGCGCGGTCGTATTTTAGCAAATCCCCGAGGGTTGAATAAATTGAACCTGCCGAATACGCAGTTGACATGTTCCAGTACGCCGGCAGCGAAAAGGTGGAGAACTGGTGCATGTAGCCTGTGGCCATTTTATCAATCACCTTGTACGGATCGGGTTGCCTGTCGCCGGAATTGTTCATGCCCAGCGGGTTTAAAACCAGGTCCTGTAGTGCTTTTTCATACGATGTTCCGTTAACTTCCTCAACAATTAACCCAAGAAGAAAATATGCAGAGTTATTGTACATCCATTTTGTGCCGGGTTCAAAGTCAAGATCGCGCATACAGTATTTTTTTGCAAATTCCGTTTTATTAATCGGCCCGTTGCCAAACTCTTTCATGATGTCGTCAACCGTTTGTCGTTTTAACCCGAAATAATTCGGAATACCCGAAGTATGATTGAGCAAATACCTGATCGTAACCTTATTACCTACATCCGGACGATACCATTTCAAAACATCCGAAAGTTTAGTATCGAGCGATAGTTTCCCCCGGTCGACCAGTTTCATGACCATGGTAGCAGTAAAAGTTTTAGAGATAGACGCCAGCAGGAACTTGGTTTGCGGGGTATTGGGCACCTGCCATTCAACATTGGCATACCCGTAGCCTTTGGAAAGGATGGGTTTGCCTTTTTCGGCAACCATCACCACCCCGTTAAAGGATCCCTGGTTAAAATATGAGGCAACATAGCTTTCGAGCCGTGCCTGCTTTTGTTTATCGGGGCCCTGGGCCTGTCCGGCGATGGTTACAATAGCAAAAAGTGCAACCAGGAGTAAGTTTAAGATTTTGATTTTCATGTTCTTCTATTTTTCAGCGTACCTTAATGGTTGAATGATTGAAGCAAAATTATTTCGCTATGGTTTCACGAAAAACAAAATATCGATGAATGACTTCTAAAGCCGGTTTAATGCCGGTTAAAAGGNNTTTGAGTACATGTGGGCTGACAAAATCACAGGATCTGAATCCGGCCCGGGTATGTAACCAATTGAAGTATTGCGGAAGATATTCCTTATCAAGTATCCCATGCCCGCCTTCGCTGGTTGTGACAAACTCGACCCTGGCGCCTGCATTTTTAAGCTTATCTGCCAATTGCACGGTAAGCTCGTATGGGCAGTTTAAATCGTTCCTGCTGTGGTAGATAAACACGGGTGTATTGCGGAATGTCTTCA
>DGQJ01000286.1:3357-6422 GCA_002389705.1 Bacteroidales bacterium UBA4417 | reverse complement strand
ATGATATCGCGTAAGTCGAGCAAAATGACGACAGTTGCTTATAGCACGTCGTTTTCGCTGGGCATACGTTTTTTTAGCAAGCGTTTTCATGACCCGATTTATGGCGTTTACGGGTTTGTTCGTTTTGCGGATGAAATTGTAGATTCATTCCATGGTTATAATAAACAAAAATTGTTGCAGCGGTTTAAGGAAGATACTTATAATGCTATTGATGAGCAGATTAGTCTGAATCCTATCCTCAATAATTTTCAGTATGTGGTTAACCAGTACAAGATTGAAAGGGAGTTGATCGATCTGTTTCTGAAAAGCATGGAGATGGATCTGGAAAAAGTGGAATATGATCAGAATAAATATGAAGCATATATACTGGGCTCAGCCGAAGTAGTAGGATTAATGTGTCTGCGTGTTTTTTGTGAAGGCCACCAGCAGCAATATGCTGAATTAAAGCCTTCGGCCATGCGGCTGGGATCTGCATTTCAGAAAATTAATTTCCTGCGCGACCTGAAAGCCGATTTTAAAGACCTTGGGCGCAGTTATTTTCCTGGTATTGATATGAATAACTGGAATGATGAAACCAAAAGGGCTATTGAGGATGATATAGAAAAAGATTTTTCCGATGGGCTTGCCGGCATCAGGAAACTGCCTGACGGAGCCAGGTTCGGAGTATTGGTAGCATATGTTTATTTTCATGAATTGTTACTCAAAATTCGCAGGGTTAAAGCCGAAAAGCTTCTAAAAGAGCGGATAAGAGTTTCGAATGGCCGGAAATATGTACTTTTGCTTAAGGCATATTTTCAAAACATAACCAATACGATATGAAGTTACTTTTACCACTTCTTTTTACTTCATTTTTACTTGGAAGCGTTGTAGTTAAAGCTCAGCCTATATCGCTTGATAAAGTTCGTGACCAGTTTTTTGCTATGGATAGGGCAGAAGGCGCTGCCTTTCAGCTGTACAAGTCGCTCGAAAAAATGGACCTGAGCAAAGATCCATTAATGCTTGCTTACCGTGGAGCGGCATCAGCTGCTTCGGCAGGAACAGTGAGCGGGGTTCGGAAAAAGCTCGAGTATTTTAATAATGGTAAGAGTGAACTCGAAAAAGCTGTTGCACTGCGACCCCTCGATGCGGAAATACGTTTCTTAAGATTAGCAACCCAGCTTAAAGCGCCAGGTTTCCTGGGCTACAATGATGAAATTAAAAATGATAAAACTATTGTCATACAAATGCTTACAGGCATAAGTTCCAATCATCCAAATTCTTATCTTTACCTCAGGATGTGCCGGTTTATTATGTATAATGCCGATCTCGACAAATCAGAACGAAACACAGTAAACCAGTTAATAGCAAAATTCAATCCCAAAAAATAATGAAAGAACACGTAATACTTGTTGATACTCACGACAATCCAGTAGGTGAAATGGAGAAAATGGAGGCCCACCTGAAAGGTGAATTACACAGGGCTCTCTCTATACTCGTATTTAATGACCAGGGAGAGATTTTGCTTCAGCAGCGTGCTTTAACCAAATACCATACCCCGGGATTATGGAGTAATACAGCCTGTAGCCATCCGCGACCCGGAGAAGATAGTCTGCTGGCGGCAACGCGCAGGTTGAAAGAAGAAATGGGTTTTACCGCTGAGCTGACCGGCTCGTTTGAATTTACATACAAAGCCCATTTCGATAACGGGNNCCTGAAGAAGCAAATGATTATAAATGGATTAAACCCGCCGATTTGATGGAAGATATGCGGTCGGCACCTGAAAAGTACACCGTTTGGTTCAGGATTATAATGGAAAAAATGGAAGAAAGATTCCCTGAACTGTTTACCTGAAAAATTGTTTATTTAATGTAGTTTTAATTCAATAAAATATAACCCATGGAACTTTTAATAAACATACTACTGGTAATTGTGGCCTTCCTTTTTATGGAATTTATGGCATGGTTTACCCACAAGTACGTTATGCACGGCTTTATGTGGTTTTTTCACCGCGATCACCACATCCGCGATGGACGTAAAATTGAATGGAACGATGTTTTTGCCATTATTTTTGCCGTACCCAGCATTTTGCTTATTTATCTGGGTGTTATGAATCCAAATAGCTATTTGCTCAGCATAGGAATAGGAATAATGCTTTATGGCGGCGCTTACTTTATGTTTCACGATGTTTATGTGCATCAGCGCATCCCGATACTGAAGAATTTCTCAAACCGGTATTTACGTGCAACCGTCAAGGCACATCTCGAGCACCACAATCCGCATGCACATTATAATTATGGCTTCCTGCTGGCTCCTTTGAAATACTACCGTGAGGAGTTCGGGAAAAGGAAAAACAAGTAGACTTCAGCATTTTTAGTAAATCCCAAAAACCAACTACTGAATGGGTCATTGGCTATATGTTTTTATTAACCTGGGGGCAATGAGTATTCCGTTTATTGCCGGTTTCGACAAGAGGCTGCAGTTTTATAAACGTTGGCGTTTCCTTTTTCCAGCCATGGCGCTCACTATGCTGGTTTTTATCCCGTGGGATATGCTCAAAACACATATAGGCGTATGGGGATTTAATCCACGATATGTTTTGGGTATTTATATCGGCAACCTGCCGCTTGAAGAATGGATGTTTTTTGTAGCTATCCCATATGCCTGTCTGTTTACCTATCATGCGCTCAATTACCTGGTGCGCAAAGATTACTTTGGGAAATATGCCGACATGTTCAGCCTTGTACTGGCAATCATTCTTTTGCTCATTGGTATGCTGAATACGGATCGGCTATATACTACCGTAACTTTCCTGGCTACAGGGAGTTTCCTGTTGTTTCATCGTTTTTTTATCAGGGGCAGGTACATGGGGCGTTTCTACCTGATGTATTTTGTTACCCTTGTGCCTTTTTTTATTGTAAACGGAATACTAACCGGCTCATTGATTCCCGGCGAAGTAGTATTTTACGATAATTCGCAGAACCTGGGCATCAGGTTTGGTACCATTCCTGTTGAAGATATGGTGTATGGATTGCTGATGCTGCTGATGAATGTAACCTGGTTTGAATTCCTGAAATGGAAATCTATCC
>DGQJ01000286.1:0-3350 GCA_002389705.1 Bacteroidales bacterium UBA4417 | reverse complement strand
AGTATGTGATCAAAAATATCTGACTGTACTTTTTCGTACCGGATAAACTCAGTTTCGAGTGTAAAAGCATACACCTCGATAGGGATTCCCGATGAATTGGGCTGAAGCTGCCTTACCAGCAAATCGCTGTTGTTGTCAACCATGGGGTGGTGTGCCAGGTATTCTTCGAGGTATGCCCTGAAAACTCCGATGTTGGTCTGGCGGCGGCCGTTAATAAAAACTGAATTATCGATATTGTTTTCCTTATTGTAATTTTCAAGCTCAGCTTCGGTCCGGTCGATATATTCCTGGAGTATGGTTATTTTTCTGAATTTATCAAGCATTTCCTGGGTGCAGAATTTTACGCTCGACATATCAATGCTGATGCTGCGTTTCATGCGCCGTACCCCGGAATCCTTCATGCCCCGGTAGTTCTGAAACGACTCCGATACCAGTGAATACGTCGGCAAGGTAGAAATGGTATTGTCGAAATTCTGCACCTTTACGGTTGTAAGGGAAATTTCGAGTACCGTGCCGTCGGCTCCGAATTTAGGCATGCTGATCCAATCGCCCTGGCGAACCATATCGTTGGCCGAAAGCTGGATACCGCCCACAAATCCTAAAATCGGGTCTTTGAAAATGAGTAACAACACTGCTGAAAATGCACCCAGTCCGGTGAGCATGTATAAAGGCGACTGGTTGAACAGCAACGAAAGTATCAGCAGGAATACAACAATAAATACAATTATTTTAGCGATCTGAATGTATCCTTTTATGGGGTGGTAAAGTGCAAACTCGCTTTTCTGGTACATGGCATACACCGCGTTGAGAAACGAGTTTATAATCAGCAGAAATACAATGATGATATAAAGATTGGTGAGCTTCAGGGCTGTAGCTATAAAACCGGGGAATTCATCGAGTGTAACCGGGATCGATTGGTAGATGAGTATTCCCGGGATGAGGAATGCCATTCGCTGAAAAACTTTATGCTCAAGTAATGCATCGTCCCAGTTGCTGGCAGTTTTTAAAGCAATTCGTTTAATAATGCGGATGATTATATATTTCGTAATATAATAAACGATCACACCCAGCACCAATACAGCCAGGAAGTCGGATATGCCCGCAATTTTTGCAGCAGACCGGGAATTGAGACCCAGGTCCATAAGCCATGTGGTTATGATTCTGGCAAGTTCTTGAAACATAGTATTTTGGTTTTAGTTACCTTATTCCAGGTTCTTGTTTAAAATATATTTTATTCACGCTCAGCCTCCGGCTATTTTGGCTTTATATCCGGCCTTTGTCAGTAATTCCAGCACTTTATTTCTGAAATCGCCTTGTATCAGTATTTCATTGTCCTTAGCCGATCCGCCTACTCCGCATTTGCTTTTCAGCATCTTGCCAAGATATTCCAGGTCATTGGTTGTGCCTGTAAACCCGGAAATGAGGGTAACCTGTTTGCCACCTCGCTGCTTGCGGTCGAGCATAATTTTCAGGTTTTGCTGTTGCGGTGGCAAAGTTACTGCTTCATGCTGCTGTTCCACCTGGTAAATATAATTCGGGTTGGTGGAGTATACTATTCCGGTAGGTTTGTTTTTTTTCGACATTTTTGAAATGTTGTAATCCGTATTTGCATCAAGACCTCGCTAGGGAACGATTACTGTGAGTGCCAGTGGTTTGATGCCAATATTTACAGGAGTGCTTACAATCTTAGGCTCACCGTCGATATTCATGATCAGTTCGGATGAATTTTCGAGCGTGATAGCGGTTCCTTTAAAGTATTCGGCATAACCTGTTTTTACGGGAGTGCCTTTCAGTAAATGAAAACCTACATTCAGCAGCTGCGAAACCGGCATTTTTTTTATGACGCACACATCAATCAGGCCATCATCAACTCTTGCATCGGGAGCAATACGCGTATTGAAGCCGAATTGGTTGCTGTTGGCAAAAACAATCATCAGCGCTTCTTTATCCATGCGCACCCCATCGATGGTGAGTTGATAAGTAACGGGTTTGTACCGGGGAAATTCCTTCAACACAATGCGCATATACGAAATCATTCCCCTGATGTATGAACCGGCAAACTTTTGAGCCACAAATGCATCGAATCCAACCCCGGCAATACTGGTATACAGCATTCCGTTAACAGTGGCAATATCCATTTTTTTTGTTTTGCCCCGGATGATTGTCCGCAAGGCTAGCGCATAGCTCATCGAAATGCCTAAGCACCTTGCCAATCCATTCCCTGAGCCTGCCGGAAGTATACCCATCGGTACACCGGTGTCGGTCATGGCACAGGCAACTTCATTTATGGTTCCATCGCCACCCGAGGCAACTACAATGTCGAATCCTCGGGCAACAGCATCATTGGCCAGTTCTGTTGCATGGCCTGCCCGCTCAGTAAATACAACTTCGGGGATAAACCTGGATGCTGGGAAAATATTTCCCGCCAGTAACTCAATCACCACTTTGCTCTTTGGTGTGATACCGGCTTTGGGATTCACAATAAAGATAATCTTTTTCTTCCCTTCGGTCATATATGTTTGTGTATCTGTAACTTGTTTTCGATCAAACGGTTGTTGTACTGCTGAATGATGGCCTTTAATAACCTGTCATTTTCAGTTGCTTTGATATTATTGCTGTTATAAAGGTTGTGATTCAGTAAACTGTCTTTTTCGAAATTATACAATGAATACGAAATCTTGAAATCGGTCTGCCAGGCGTAATTATCTTTAATCAACTGGTAATTACCGTTCAGATAACTAAGGCTGAAGCGGGGTTCATTATCGCGTAGCAGCGATCCGCCAAAAGCAATGAAAGGTTTTGGATAATGCAGCATATCAAGTATAGTTGGCATGATATCAGTTTGCTGAGCAATAATGTCCTTGTGCCCTTTATTATCGCTTCCGGGTTCATAAAATAAAATGGGGATAAAATACTGGCCGACCCTGTTTTTATAAAAGGGCTGCCATGCCTCGGAGGTGTGGTCGGCAGTAATTACGAAAATGGTATTGTTAAACCAGGTCATTTCCGAAGCTGTTTCGAAAAATTTTTGCAGTGCATAGTCCGAATACATGATTGTCTGCTGTATTTCAAGCGGCCCTTTCCTGAATTTGTTTTTGTATTTTTCGGGTACTTTGTACGGATGATGCGACGAAAGTGTGAAAACCGCACTCATGAATGGTTTCGGGAATTTGTTGAGCGTTTGGGCAATATACTGAAGGTAGGGTTCATCCCATATCCCCCAGTGCCCGTCGAAATCTGCCTGGTTGGGGTATTCGTTTTTACCGTAGTATGCATCAAATCCAGCCGAACGGCAAAATGCGTCGAAACCCATGGTGCCGTTTTTCCCGCCATGGAAAAATGAAGTATTA
>DGQJ01000079.1 GCA_002389705.1 Bacteroidales bacterium UBA4417 | reverse complement strand
AAGAAGGGTAGAAGCACAGCGTTATAAGGCAGATCAGTACAGTTACCAGTATCAAAAAACGGTATTGAACGCTTTTGCTGAAGTAGATAACTCACTAGCTTTGCTGCGGCTAAATAAACAGGAATACCTGGCCTTTAAATCAGCGCTGGAAGCTGCTACAAAAGCCTATAGCCTTACCGAAGCACGCTATTACGATGGGTATACCAATTACCTGGAACTGCTCATACAACAGGACAACCTTTTTGCTTCTGAATTCAATGAATCTAACGCACAAACTCAGCAGAATATTTCTATTGTAAACTTGTTCAAAGCCCTTGGCGGCGGATGGGATACAAAATAGCTTATTAATGCATGTAATCTTGAACATTACGCTGTAATTTCAATGAACGGATGTCAGTAAATTGAAGCTTTTCATCACTGCAGCTAAAGATTTTAAGCAGGCATCAATATCAAACTCTTAATAACATTTAAAGCAACATGATTATGAAGAACAAGACTGTTTTGGGCGGATTAATAGCTGTAACGCTGTTGGTATCTGTAGCCTGTAACCAGGAAAAAGCAAAACCAACTATTGATAAAGAGCAAATTAAAGCTGAAATTCAGACCATTGAAAACAAATTTGCAGAAGTTTACACGCATCGGAATGCGGATTCGTTAACCTATTATGCCGATAGTGCTGTAAGCTATTTTGTTGGACAAGAGCCTATTGTTGGTAAGGAGGCCATACACCAGTTTATATTGGAAGAATTAAAAGATTTTCCCAAAGGAGCTAAAATCGTTAACGAAACCATGGAAATTTATGTTACCGATGACGGTAATAACGTAGCCGAAATAGGATCATACAAGCGGGTGGATTCTACGGGCAAGGTGATGCAAAACGGGCACTACTTCAGTTTCTTTGCAAAACGAAATGGCAGATACGTTTGTACCCGCGATATGGCTACTTCGCACGCTATTCCTGAATAAGCCTCTAAATCTGTTCAAAAAAAACTGCCATTACCTTACAAGAGCAGATTTTTATTTTAGGTAACCTTTAATTCAGGTTTTGCATGCTCCAGATCATGGCCGGCTTTCTTAATGCCAAAATGTTAATTTCAGTCCATTGGCAATCATACAACTTATGTGCTATAGAATAAGTGCGGGGATGGATCGGTTTGCCGGGTAAAATCTTTTCCGCGCAAGGGCCAGGGGCTATCTGCTATTATTTGGTAAAATACGAAACAGTAGCTTTCGAATAAAAAAGCCGTTCCCCGGAGAACGGCTTTTCAATTTCATAAGATGGAAATCAGTGTGATAACAGCAATTTGAATATTTTATTTTTTATCTTCTTCCGCCGCCGCGACCGCCTCCGCCCCCACGTCCACCCCCGCTAAATCCTCCGCTGCTGCGTGCTCCGCCACTTCCACTAAAGCCGCTGCTGCGCCCGCTTCCACTGTAGCTGCCACCGGTACGTCCACCGCCACCATTCGAATTTGATGATCCTGACGGACGGGAATAATTACCTGATGTGGATGGACGCGTAGAAACACCGGTTGAGGGCCGGTTTGATGTTCCTGCCGAGGGACGTGTAGAAGCACCTGTTGAGGGCCGGTTTGAAGTTCCGGCTGAGAGTTGTGTTGAAGCCGAACCCCTGTTCCCGCCGTAATTCCCGCTCGCTTTGTTATGGTTTACAGTATTTGAACTGTTGCGTGAATTGTTGTAGTTGTTGAAATTATTTGTATTGTGAATAACGGTAGTATTTCCATGATACCCATATCCACCATGCCAGTGAGATGCATGCACACCCCAATAAAAGCCAACCGCCATTACCGCAAACGGGGAAAAATAAGGCGGATAATACCCGTAATAGTAAGGAGGATAATAGGGTACATAGGCCTGCGAATAAACATACTGAACAATGGGCGTCGATTCAACTACCACTGTAGTGGTTTTTGCCAGCACATTAACAACTACCGGATCATCCCCCTTGTAGGCAGGATTAGCTGTAACCGAAGGTGTTGTGATGGCCTGGGGCTCTACAATATAGTTTTTACCATACAAATCCTCGTCGCCAACAATCTGCAGGTCAACTTTATCATTTTTATCCTTCGATACCAGGATCACGGCTACATCTTGTTTTTCCTTTTCGTTTACATCAACCTGCAGAATAAATGTAAAATCCTTATCTTTCTGCTTCGTTATAACCTTTATGAAATCAACCTTTTTGTCAAGGTTCAGGTCCAGATTGTTAATCCCGGTCTTCTCAAGGTTTAGCTCTTTTTCAAAGTCTTCAATCGTCTTTGATTTCTGGAAAAGATCTAAAACAGCATACAGGTTTAAGTTATCACCAGGCAGACCCAATAAAGTTGTGTCCTGCTCAGTCTGAGCCCCGGTTTGCGAAAAAGCAGGAATGCTGATCAGACTTATTGCCGGTATCAATAACAATAGCAAGTAATTCTTCATGTCAATCCAAAATTAAATCCTTTATCAAAAATACAACAATATTCTTTGGAAACATATAAGTATCCTGAATAGCAAGTACACCAACTGTAATAAATTTATCCGCGTAAAAAGCATGGTGAAGAACCTTCTTTTCACACTTTTATTAAATATGAGCAGCTTTGATGCAATTTTAACATATTATAAATGGCATAAGGAAGCACCACCTACCGTGAATTCAAAGTTTCTTTGGTTTAAAAATATCCGTCATTCGGACCAACCAAAAAAACAAAATGAGGGCTCTCATATACCGAAACCCTCATTCTATTTACATTTACACTTACAACATATTTTTGTTACCGGTGTCTTCCTCCGCCTCCCCGGCCGCCATAACTGCCACTGCTCGGCCGTGATCCATTGGTTGTAGCTGGCCTGGCCGTTGATGATCCTGAAGATCGGGATGGTTGTGCCGAAGGTGACGCAGTTGGGCGCGTTGATGAAGACCCCGTCGACTGTTTGGTTGATGGAGACGTTGTCGGACGATTCGCTGATGAAGTTCCTTTTGAAGGATTTTTTGATGGCGTTGCCGACGGCCGTGTTGATGAACCTGAACCCTTGGTTTGAGTGGTTGAAGCCCTGTTCCCGTTATATCTTCCATTCGCATTATTATGATTCACGGTATTGGAAGTATGTCTGCTGTTATTGTAATTATTGTAATTATTGGTATTATGAATGATTACCGTATTATTATTATAACCGCCATGATATCCTGCGTGGTAATAATAATGATTATGACGGTATACACTTACCGCCATAACGGTAAAAGCTGTATAATAGGGCGGGTAATATGCGTAGTGGTAAGGAGGATAATAGGGAACATAAACCGGCGAATATACATACTGAACAATCGGTGCTGATTCAACCACCACAACAGTTGTAGTCGGCTGGGCGTTAATTATTACCGGATCGCTACCTGAATATCCCGGATTCGCAGTAACTGCGGGAGCAGCAGGTTTGGGCTCAATAACATAGTTTTTCCCGTACAAATCCGGGTCGCCCACAATCTGCATGCTTACCTTATCATTTTTATCTTTCGATACAAGAATGACAGCAACATCCTGGGTTTCTTTCTCGGTAACATCAACCTGTAAAATAAAAGTGAAGTCTTTATCTTTTTGCTTTGAGGTTACCTTTATGAAATCAACTTTCTTGTCCAGGTTCAAATCCAGGTTATTAATTCCGGTTTTTTCTTCGTTTAGTGTTTTTTCAAAATCCTCAATTGTCTTCGATTTTTGAAAAATCTCGAGTACGGCATACAGATCAAGGTTATCACCTGGCAAACCCAGCATTGTGGTGTCGCTTGTTGCTTGCGCTGATACTTCAGAACTGAATATACTCAGGGCAATGATCAGAATAAGTAGCAAATATTTTTTCATGATGTTTGGTTTAATTTCTTGCGATTTGAACATCAAATTTACGAATAAATAATTCAGCCTGCTAAAAAATATATGTAATTAGGATATTTGGACATGCTGACGCCTTTGCCTTGGTTTGTTTTAATTGCTTTTTTCTTATCTTTGAAAATAAATACCCGGTTCAAAAAAAATGTTTAACCCCACTGTATTAGACCCATGACAAAAAAACTACTTTTTCTTGTTGTTTTATCTATTTGGACGAGCATTTCTGTTCTTGCACAAAGTATTGAACTTGCACCATTTGCAGGATACACTTTCCGGAGTACTGTAAATATTACTAACGGACAGGCCCGGGTCAACGATGGGTTTACGTATGGTGGAGCACTTACGTATACAGCAGGTTTGTATAATGCCATCGAACTTTCCTATTATAGGTACCAAACCAATGCTACGGCTCAATCCAGCTATTCGGGCTTCGAATTTGTTGATACCCCCGTAGCGGTAAATTATATGTTAATTGGCGGTCAGCGTATTGTCCCCGCCAACGAAAAAGTATCGGGCTTTACCGGATTCAACCTGGGCGCCGGCTGGCTGGGTTCACGCGATGATAGTTTCAGCACAATTACAAAATTTTCTGTAGGTTTTGTTGCCGGTTTAAAAGTAATGGCGAGTGATAAAATCGGGCTCCGGCTTCAGACCAACCTGGCATTGCCGATTACCAGCGCCGGAGGTAGCTTTTACTGGGGAACAGGTGGTTCTGGTGTGGGCTTAACAGGTTATGTTCCGATATGGTCCTTTGGTTTTACCGGGGGCCTGGTTTACAAAATCAAATAGCAATGTCGTTTACAATGTGGATCATAATCTGAGTACTAAAAATGAAAAAATGAACCGGATTCTTTATACCGCATTTTTACTTTTGATGTTGCTGTCGGCATGCACGCCTCCTCAGCAGGTGCTAAGTTCGTGGGTAAACCGGGAAGCTTTGCCCAAAAAGCCGTATAAGTCTACTTTTGTAATGGCGCTTACCAGGGAATGGCAAAACAGGTTGTACATCGAAAACGAAATGGCAAAACTTATCGCTTCACGGGGCCAGAAGGCAGTGAAAAGCAGCGATGTATTAACGCCCGTTTTTATGGGAACCGATTCGTTAACCAGCGAAATTCTGGTAAAAGCAGTTAAGCAATCAGGTTGTGAAGCCGTAATTATATTAGCCCTGCTTGACATTAAAAAGGAAGAATCGTACCAGCCTGAGCGTACGTTTTATCCCACCGCTTCCTACTATGGGAGCTATGGCCGGTACTATGGGCATTATTATTATGAAGAAACCGAACCGGGATATATTACCGAAAACCTGACCTACTTCATCGAGACCAATTTTTATGATGCGGCTACCGAAACGCATTTGTATTCCATTCAATCGGATGCATATAATCCCACTGACCTTGAAAGCTTTTTTAAAGACTACTCAAAGATGCTGCTAAAACAACTAAATAAAGAAGGTGTGTTAAAAAAGTAGGCTTCAGGGCTGTACTGTTTTCTAGTTTAAAATTCAAACTATGAGCAATCAAAAAAAGTATAAATTTATGAGAAACATCAGTTTCAGAATTCAGGTTTTGTTTTGTTTGATTGCGCTTGTTAGTGCCTGTAAAACAAGCAGTAAACTTGATGCGAAAGACCAGCTTACAGTTTCGGCATGGGAGTTAAATACTTTGGATACTAAGGCTGTTGATGCAAAGCAATTTATGAAAGGATTGCCATACCTGGTTTTTGATAAGGATGGACGGTATACCGGATCATCAGGATGCAACAGCATGTCGGGTAGTTACGAAGCAAAAAATAACAACATCAGCCTGGTCCCCGCTGCCATGACACGCATGGCCTGCCCCGGCAATGGGGAAATGCTTTTTTTAGAAGCCCTACAAAAAGTGAAAAATCTTGAATTTACCGGCGGTAAACTGGTATTACTGGATGGAACCACCGAAATTATGACATTCGTGCCCAGGAAATAAACCTGGTCCATTCCGGGTATTTTCGCTGCTTATCTGCTCAGTACCAGCCATGGCAATGCCAGGCTGACTTGTATCAACGAAGCAGGATCAGGTTCAACCGGTTATTATTATCCTTTCTTCCGCGAACTGCGGTTCCCCCCGAAAAAGCCCCAGCCACCACTTCCGATCAGGAAACCGAAAGCATACCATGCGCCATTATTGTTGGGGGCGTAAACAGTAACATCATCACGAAACAGCATTGCGATCAGGTCGAAGGGAGCTATAAATCCGTGAAGCAGTCCACCCAGGAACCCATAAGTGTGCCCTTTCAGGCATGGAGTCACAACCTCCTGGTTGGCGCAGCTTACCAGCAATACTGCTGTTAATACCATAAATGCAGCAACAGTGATTTTACGTAGATTTTCTGAAAGAATCATATTTTACATGTATTAAGATTGATACCGGATATATTTTTTTAACTTTTAGAATCTGCTTAAAAATTATTGTTTTTAACTTCAAGAGAGGCGAAGAGGAGAAACGGCGAGGGATGGTAGCAAAAATATCAACTAAACCCGGACCTTCAATTCATGATACTTCCGTCTTCCGTCTTCTGACTTCCGTCTCCGGTCTTCGGTCTAAGGTCTAAGGTCTTTTGCTCACCCAATTGTATTTACAGAACAAATTTAAACAGTCTTTTAATTATGCGTTATAAAGGTACCACATTTTACTTAACGACTGAAAATCCGGAATTTGGAACGCAACTGGTTTTTACCCGCCGATTTATGGGTGTTCAATTGACAGTCAACTGCCATGCAAAGGCCCGCCACGCGGGTTTTTCATGAAAATTATTTAATTTATTCCCGAATTATACAGAGAAACATTCATATATGATCAAATATGAATACTTTTGTTGCTAAATATTTAGCACGCTTTAAAATTACGTTAACTCAAACCAGAATCATGAAAATGAAACTTAAATTATTTGTATTGCTGGCCGGCATACTGGTATTTGCATTCAGCTGCAAGCCAAAAAGCGGAAAGGACGAAAACCTTGCCCCAAATGTTCATAAAGTCACTGCTGAGGAAGTATTACAAACAGGTAGTTATACCTACATCCTGGTATCGGAGGATGGCACCGAAAACTGGATAGCTATCAGCAAGGCTGAAATTGAAAAAGGTAAAACCTATTACTATATGACGGGGATGGAAATGACAAACTTTACGAGCAAGGAGCTGAACCGTACATTTCCTTCCATATTTTTTGTGGATAAATTCAGTGATAAGCCCATCACTATGACGGTAAGTGTTGCCGATTCAACCAAAGGTAAACAGGCGCCTGTAGCCAAAGAAGGTATAAAAGTGGATCCTGCCAAAGGCGGCATTACCATTGCCGAATTGTATGGTAACAAAGAAAAATATGCAGGCCAAACCGTTAAAATCAGGGGTGAAGTTGTAAAATTCAGNNACTATGGAAAATGTTAAAGTAGGTGATGTGGTTATTTTCGAAGGAACAGTTTCTCTGAAAAAAGATTTTGGTGCCGGTTATTTTTACGAAGTGATTGTTGAAAATGCCAGGCTGGTAAAAGAAATCTAGCCCAACCCTTATAAAAATTAAAATCCCCTTTGCTTACAAGGCGAAGGGGATTCTTTATGAAATCATAACAGGTTATTTTGTTTCATCGTGTATCTGTAGGTAAAGTTCTTCCACTTTTTTGCGGGCCCAGGGTGTTTTACGCAGGAATTTCAGGCTCGACTGTATGCTGGGATTTTCAATAAAACAGTTGATGCGTATGAGTTTTCCCAGTATTTCCCATCCAAAATGATCTACCAGTCGGTTCAGGATCGTTTCGAGATTAATCCCGTG
>DGQJ01000279.1:3311-3438 GCA_002389705.1 Bacteroidales bacterium UBA4417 | reverse complement strand
CTGCGTGCTCATCTTCATCCTCCTTTTTGGTTAGTTCTCCAATGATGCGTTCAATCAGGAATTTTTCCATCAGGTCCTTTTTCATAAGCAATACCAGTACAAAAAGTATCAGGTATAAACCTGTTAC
>DGQJ01000279.1:1428-3088 GCA_002389705.1 Bacteroidales bacterium UBA4417 | reverse complement strand
ACCAGTTCGTCCTTTTTATCTGAGTTCAGGAAATACCCCACGGCCACGCCTACGGCTGCGCCGGCCAGGAAAGCCAATAGTAGTTTGCTGTTGTTGTTTTCGCTCATAAATGCATGGTTTTGTAATAACAAATATAGCGCTAAAAATGATCGTTTGTTCAATCGTTATGACGAAGTCGTTGGCTAACCGCATCTGCTATAAATTATCGCCCCGATGCATTTTGTGTTTCGGCTGATCCTGGTTAAAATTTTCTTCGGAAATACCGCTTATAACCCCTCGATTGTTATCTTTATTCATTCAATTGTCCCGATTAAAAGTGATTTAACCCAAACAAAACCAAAGCCATGCTTGTTTCAAAAACCTTCGAAATATATTGTGCCGGCCATTTTATTACGGCATCGGAAACCCTTGCAGTGCATAATCCTTACGATGGGAGCCTGGTAGCCACCACATACCTTGCCGGCGATGCCGAACTGGAAGAAGCGTTTACAGCTGCCGCAAATGCGGCTGAAGAACTGCGTAAAGCGCCCTCTTTTAAACGGTACGATATACTGAAACAGATCAGCGAAGCCTTACTGGCCCAAAAGCAGCAGTTTGCCGAATTGATCACGCTTGAATCGGGTAAACCCATCAGGTACGCGCTGGGTGAAGTGGATCGCTCCATCCAGACTTTTGCTGTTGCTGCCGAAGAAAGCAAACGCTTGCCAAAAGAATATATGAGCCTCGACTGGACGCCTGCCGGAGCCGGCAAAGAAGGACTTGTAAAATATTTCCCCGTGGGTATTGTTGCAGGAATTGTGCCTTTTAATTTTCCACTTAACCTTGCCGTGCATAAAATTGCACCTGCCATTGCCGCTGGTTGCCCCATCATTTTAAAACCTTCGAGCCTCACGCCCTTATCAACACTCATGCTTGCGCAGATTATTGATAAAACTGATTTGCCCAAAGGAGCCGTTTCTATTTTGCCCATGAATCGACAAACCGGCAATAAACTGGTTACCGACGAGCGTATCAGCCTGCTTTCGTTTACCGGTTCGCCCGAAGTGGGCTGGAAAATGAAACGCGATGCCGGCAAAAAGAAAGTGGTACTCGAATTGGGAGGAAATGCAGGTGTAATCATTTCAAATGGCGCTGATCTGGATGCGGCTGTTGTCAAATGCGTGGTTGGCGGGTTTTCGTACTCAGGGCAGGTGTGTATTCACACACAGCGCATCTATGTGTTAAATGATCTTTTTGAGGAGTTTGCCAGGAAATTCGTGGAAAAAGTTCAACAGCTTAAACCCGGTAACCCGCTTGATCCGCAAATTGATATGGCTGAAATGATTGACCTGGCCAATGCCGAAAGGGTCGAAAACTGGGTAAACGAAGCCGTAGCAGCCGGGGCAAAAATTCTTGCCGGGGGCAAAAGGGAAGGCTGTTTTATGCAGCCAACCGTACTTACCGGTACCCGCGAAGAAATGCGTGTTTGCGCTGACGAAGTGTTCGGACCGGTGGTCGTAATTGAACCGGTTGCCTCTTTTGCTGAGGCGATAAAACAAATAAATTCAGGTCGTTTCGGTTTACAGGCAGGTGTGTTTACCGACAGCATTTCCGAAATGAACCAGGCTTTCGACCAGTTGCAGGTGGGTGGGATAATTATAAATGATGTCCCGACTTTCCG
>DGQJ01000279.1:0-1344 GCA_002389705.1 Bacteroidales bacterium UBA4417 | reverse complement strand
TGAAAAAAATGAAAAACATTGAACATTAAACTCAAAATGAAAAAGTAACAGCGATCAGAAAGCCATTACCGGCTGCTTTTTCATTTCCGCAAAACCTGTACCTTTGCGGCCTATGATTTCAGTCAGCAATCTTTCAGTACATTTTACCGGCGATTACCTGTTCAGCAACGTAAGTTTCCTTATTGGCGAGCGCGACCGCATTGGGCTTGTAGGTCGCAATGGCGCCGGTAAAACCACGCTGATGCGCATTATTGCCGGCATACAGGAGCCCGAAAGCGGTACAGTGGCCAGCCCATCGGAAAGTACTGTTGGCTACCTGCCACAGGAAATGGCTACCGGCAGCAGCCTCAATGTGCTGCAGGAGGCAATGACTGCTTTCGACCAGGCCCTGCACCAGCATCATTTGATGGAAAAATATTCGGCTGAACTGGCCGAACGTACCGACTACGAAAGCGAGGCTTACTCGAAACTCATTCAGCGTCTTAACGAGGCTACCGACCGCTTTCATCTGCTGGGAGGGCAAAATATGCAGGAGGAAGCCGAAAAGGTACTCAAAGGACTTGGTTTTGAACCGGCAGAATTCGACAGACCGCTCAGCACCTTCAGTGGCGGTTGGCAAATGCGCGTGGAACTGGCAAAAATACTGCTTAAAAAACCGGATGTCATACTGCTGGATGAGCCTACCAACCACCTCGATATTGAGAGTATTCAATGGCTCGAGGATTTCCTGATTACCTACAGCGGCGCGGTGGTGTTGGTTTCGCACGACAGGGCTTTCCTCGATAACGTTACCAACCGCACCATCGAGATTATGAATGCCCGCATTTACGATTACAAAGCCGGCTATTCGCGCTATGTCGAACTTCGCGAGGAGCAAATGGAACTACAAAAGGCTGCTTTCGACAACCAGCAGGCTGAAATTGCCCAGATAGAGAAATTTGTGGAGCGTTTCCGCTATAAAAGCACCAAGGCCCGGCAGGTGCAGTCGCGCATAAAACTGCTCGATAAAATGGAGCGCGTTGAGGTTGACGATACCAATTCGTCGGCTATCCACTTTTTGTTTCCACCGGCACCTTCGTCGGGCAGGGTAGTGGTTGAATGTAAGGACTTGAGCAAGCGCTACGGCGAAAAACTGGTGCTCGACAAACTGGAGCTGGCGATTGAAAAAGGCGATTTTGTGTCGTTCGTAGGCCGCAATGGCGAAGGCAAAACCACGCTGGCCAAAATAATTGTCGGCAACCTCGATCACGAAGGCCTCTGCAAGTTGGGCCATAATGTAAAAATCGGCTATTACGCGCAGAACCAGTCGGAGTTGCTCGATCCCGAAAGGACCGTTTTCGAAAC
>DGQJ01000363.1 GCA_002389705.1 Bacteroidales bacterium UBA4417 | reverse complement strand
CTTATGCCCCAGGAGGAACGGCTGGAAGTAAAACGCGGGCAAAAAAACCTTGTGATCGGTGTACCGAAAGAGACTGCCTTTTCCGAAAACCGAATCCCGCTGGACCCCGATGCCGTGAGCCTGCTGGTACACCATGGCCACCAGGTGCTTATTGAAGCCGATGCCGGGAAAGCGGCACATTTTCCTGATAGCGAATATGCCGAAATGGGTGCCGAAATAATATATGATACGCGTAAAATATTCAGCGCCGACATTGTACTTAAAATTGCTCCCCCTACCCTCGACGAAATAGACATGATGGGAACCAAACAAACCATCATATCATCAATACATACTTCGGCCATCAACGAAGAATACTTCAGGCGGCTGCTGATAAAAAGGATAACTGCGCTGGCATTTGAATATGTGCAGGATAAAGCCGGCACTTTCCCGGTGATCCGGGCTATGAGCGAAATTGCCGGGAATACATCCATGCTTGTAGCGGCCGAATATATGAGCAATCCCGAATACGGGCGCGGGAAAATGCTTGGCGGGTTCTCGGGGATTTCGCCTACCGAAGTGGTTATCCTGGGTGCCGGAACCGTGGGCGAGTACGCCACCAGGGCGGCATTGGGAATGGGTGCTTTTGTAAAAATATTCGATAACTCGGTGTATAAACTCCGGCGACTGCAAAATAACCTCAACACCCGCGTGTACACCTCCATGATACAACCCAGGGTGCTGATGAATGCGCTTCGCTCGGCCGATGTGGTTATCGGGGCAATACACAGCGCTTACGGACGAACCCCTGTAGTAGTTACCGAAGAAATGGTTCAGCAAATGAAATCAGGGGCAGTAATTATTGATGTAAGTATCGACCAGGGAGGCTGTTTCGAAACTTCGGAAGTAACGGATCACCGCAACCCGGTTTTCAAAAAATACGGGGTAACCCATTACTGCGTTCCCAATATTGCATCAAAGGTGCCGCATACTGCCTCTTATGCCCTCAGTAATTTCCTTTCACCGATACTGCTGCGTTTCGGCGAAGAGGGCGGAGTGGAAAAAGTACTGCATACCGATTATGGCGTGAGGCAGGGCGTATACCTCTTCAACGGCATCTCCACCAATAAATTCCTCAGCGATTCATTCCACCTGCCTTTCCAGGATATTAATCTTTTAATGGCAGCTTTCAGGTAACAGGCCCACACCGATACAAGTTCCTGCTGTTAGCCATGCCATCATCCTTTCATGAAAAAATACCTCATTTTAATTTTAGTCAGCATTGTACTGTTGTGCCAATCCAACAGCCTGGCCGGTGAAAATATTACCACCCAGGGCAAGTTTACCCTGAGCGGCTATGTGCGCGATGCGCTGAATGGCGAAATGCTGGTTGGGGTTACCGTTTATTGCCCGGAGATTAAAACAGGCGCTGTAACCAATGTTTACGGTTTTTATTCATTAAGCCTTGCGCCCGGCAAATATGCCCTGCGTTATTCTTATATCGGTTTTAACCCGGTTGAAAAAGAAATTAACCTCGATAAAAATATCACCCTCGATATTAACCTGCAACCGGTTGAATCGGTGCTGGGTGAAGTTGTGATCATAGGGAAACGCACCGACGAAAATGTACGTGCGCCCGAAATGAGCATGGTTAAACTGGATATCAAAACTATAAGCAAAGTTCCGGCACTGTTGGGCGAAATTGATGTGGTGAAAGTACTGCAGCTGCTTCCGGGCGTGCAGTCGACCAGCGAAGGCTCAACAGGTTTCAGCGTGCGGGGAGGCAATTCCGACCAAAACCTGATCCTGCTCGACGAGGCTACCATTCACAACGCTTCGCACCTCATCGGGTTTTTCTCAGTATTTAATAACGATGCCGTTAAGGACGTTACCTTATATAAAGGAGATATTCCTGCTGCATACGGAGGAAGGTTGTCGTCGCTGCTCGATGTGCGGATGAAAGATGGCAATGCAAAAAAGCTGGGCTTTACCGGCAGCATAGGCACTGTGTCGAGCAAGCTTACTATTGAAGGCCCCATCATTAAGGACCGAACCACATTCCTGGTTTCGGGCCGCCGTACGTATGCTGATTTGTTTCTTCCCTTTGCCAAAGATGAGGATGTGCGCGACAATAAACTCTACTTTTATGACCTGAACCTGAAACTTTCGCATGTTGTCAACGAAAACGACCGGCTTTACCTTTCGGGATACAGTGGGCGCGATACTTTTAAAAACCAGTTTGCCTCCATGGGTTTCGGCAACAGCACTGGGTCGTTCCGCTGGAATCATCTTTTTTCGAAAAAGCTTTTCTTTAACCTGAGCCTGATATATTCCAATTACAACTACGAGTTGGGCACACCCGAAGGCGATGCAAACTCCTTTAAATGGACATCTCGGATGCGGGATTACTCGGCCAGGTTCGATTTTACATCCTACCTCTCGGGCAAGCATACCCTGCGGTATGGTGGCACAAGCATGTACCACGAATTTTTCCCCGGCACCGCTTACGGATTGGGCAGCGAAAGCGCTTTCAACGAATTTATTTTGCCCAAGCAACATGCACTCGAACACAGCCTGTACGCTTCCGACGAATTTAAAGCCAGTCAGAAACTTACGTTGAAATACGGGCTGCGGCTGGCCCTGTTTCAGAATATCGGACCGGGAACTTATTATAGTTTTGATTCAAATTACGAACCTGTTGACAGCACTGTTTACGGCAAAGGCGATATTTTCAATACATACCTGAGCCTCGAACCCAGGCTGGCATTCACTTACCTGTTGAGCGAGGTCTCGTCAGTAAAAGGCAGCTATTCACATACCGCGCAGTTTTTAACCCTGGCACAAAACTCAACGGCGGGTACACCGCTCGATATTTGGTTTCCTGCCACACCCAATGTAAAACCCCAGTTGTGCGACCAGGGCTCACTCGGCTATTTTCGCAATTTTGAACAAAACATGTTCGAAGTTTCGCTGGAGGGTTATTACAAATATTTCAGACAGGTGATTGATTTCCGCGATCATGCACAGTTGTTGCTCAACCCATACCTGGAAGGCGAATTGCGGATAGGAACCGGGTATTCGTACGGCATAGAATCGATGGTGAGGAAAAACAGCGGCCGACTTACAGGCTGGGTAAGCTATACGTATTCCAGGTCCTTTCGCGAAATACCTGAGATAAATGATGGCAACCGGTACAATGCACCCTACGATAAGCCGCATGCGCTGAACGTTGTTGTGAATTACGATTTCAGCAAACGCATTTCGGCTTCTGCCACCTGGGTGTATGCAACCGGGCTCCCGGTAACTTTCCCCACTGGCAGGGCTGTTATAGGCAATGCCATCATCCCGATATACTCCAACCGAAACGCCTATCGCATGCCCGATTATCACAGGCTCGATGTTTCGGTAACACTCAAAGGCAAGGAAAAACCAGGAAAAAGATGGCATGGCGAATGGAATTTGTCCGTTTACAATGTATACAACAGGCACAACGCCTGGGCCATTAATTTTACCCAGGACCCACAAAATCCAAATGTAACGTATGCCGAAAAAACATACCTGTTTGCCGTAGTGCCCGCCATCACCTACAACTTCAAATTTTAAGGTTTCATGAAATCACTCCGATATATCATTATTCTGTTCCTGGCAATTACCGGCATGTATTCGTGTACCGAACGAATAGATATTCCTCTCGACGACAGTGATGTGCGCCTGGTGGTGGATGGGGCCATCACCACCGATACCAGTGTTCAAACCGTTATACTCAGCAGTACATCAAGCTACTATTACAACCAGCTTACGCCCAGGGTAAGCGGGGCACAGGTAAGCATCACCGACGGATCACAAACATTTGCACTCAGCGAAGTGGAAGCCGGAAAGTATTGTACCGACGCAGGCGTATTCGGTGTGCCCGGACGGACCTATACCTTAAACATTAAACTGGGTAGCCCCATCGGTGGCACAACCGATTATTCGGCGGTTTCGACCCTTTATCCTGTAGTGCCGCTCGATTCCATAGCGTTATTGTTTCACCCTGACTGGTCAGAAAAAGGAATATGGGAAGTAAAATGCTATGTACAGGAACCACCTTCAGTTGATTTTTACCGTTTCCTGGTGCTAAGAAATAATGTGATACTCACCGATAGTATTGATGAATGGTTTGTGACCGATGATAAATTTTTTAACGGCAACTACACCAACGGGGCCACTGTAGCTTACCTGCAGCAAGGTACACCCCAGGAAGGATTGAATACAGGCGATACCGTTACCGTTGAAGTGAACAGCATTGGTAAGGGATATGCCAATTTTTTATGGGAAGCCCAGGCCGAGTTGCGCGGTTCGAACCCATTGTTCAGCGGTCCGCCGGCCAATGTGAAAGGAAATATTACCAACGGGGCGGTAGGCTATTTTGCGGCTTACTCCACTACCCGGGCGTATACACTTACGCCTGTATTCAAGTGAGGAAAACTGAACAATCAGTCTGCTTTTTAGTTTTTTGTTAATTCCTGCAAAAGCCCGGTATCAGTCATCCGCCTGGCTGAGAACCTGCAAAGAATGGGCTCAATGAATCTACATCAGGGGTTCCTGTTCCATTCCATGACCAAATCAAACATTTGTTAAACAGCATGCACGATATTGAACCTTATTACAATTGGCGAAATCTTTATATTGCTGATGAAGATGAGCGGTCACCATTCTTCGGGCGGGAATACAGCGAATTTGAATTTACCGGCCAGGTTTACAACTACCTGCTCCATCCCCAATGGGATTACATTGGTTCCGAAACCCTTTACCTAAAAATACTTTTTGCTGATTACGCCAAAGGATACTGCATTATCGAATTTATAGGCGAATGGAACGACTGCCTGTACAACGATATCATGTTCCTGTACCGTAACGTGGTGGAATCGATGCTTGAGAACGGCATCAATAAATTTATTCTTATTGGCGAAAATGTGCTCAATTTCCACTATTCGGATGATGACTACTACCAGGAATGGTTCAACGAACTGGATGACGGCTGGATTGTTTGCCTGAATTTCAGACCGCACGTGATACAGGAATTCGAAAACGGTCATCTCGATTATTACATGGCTATGGGCGGAAAATTCGACAACCTGCCCTGGCGAACGGTAGCGCCGCAAAAGCTATTCCTGATTGTGGAACAGTTAATTACCAGGAGGCTGAATCCTTAAGAACAAGTTATAGATGTGGGATGGGAAATGTGGGATGTGGGATGTCGGATGTCGTATGTGGGATGTGGGGATTGAGGATTGCGCTAGCCTGGCGCGCAGTAGGCAAGGAACTTTGGTTATAGAGATTAAACGCTGGCTTTTTACTTTAAATCGATGCCAGGTTTTACTTCCATAAAGTTACAATTTAGCATCTGACTTCATTTACCAAAACACTACGCATTTAAAAATGAAAAAATCTGTGATCCTTACAATTTATGGCCGGGTACAGGGTGTTGGCTTCAGGTATTTTGTGAAGCAAAAAGCCGACCTGCTCGGGGTAAGCGGCTTTGTCAGGAACCTGGCTAATGGCAACGTGTACATTGAAGCCGAAGCCGAAGAAG
>DGQJ01000257.1 GCA_002389705.1 Bacteroidales bacterium UBA4417 | reverse complement strand
GTGCTTTACGTGCTGGGTTCGCAGTCAAATCTGGCCGCTTACAACAACCTCTCCACTGGATTAAAAATGCCCCAGGGGCAAAAATCGTTCAACGATGCTACGTGTATTCTAAATCCCGATTTCAGCTTGTTTTCTTTGAGCCCCGAAATGGGTCAGGTACTGGCTTCGTTTCCTCCTTTATGTGTTCCTTACGGGCAATATGTTACCGGTACAGCAGCACAGGTGCTCATATACCAGCGGATCGGGAATGTAAATACCCGTATGCCCTTGGTATTTTTCAACCAGGGTGTCGATCGCAAATCGGCCACTTTTGCCGGTGAGGGAATCTGGCGCTGGCGACTGGCTAATTTTGCCAAAACAGGCAACCAGGATGCTTTCAACGAATTGTTTACAAAAATCATTCAGTACCTGGCTGTTAAGGAAGATAAAAGCAGGTTCAGGGTTAGTGTAAAAAACAGCTATTCGGCCGGCGATGCGGTTGAAATAGATGCTGAATTGTATAACGAAAGTTACCAGTTGGTAAATGCGCCGGAAGTAAACCTGGTAATTACCGGTGCCGATCAGAAGAAATATCCGTTTACTTTTACACGTACATCAAACGCGTATTTTCTGAATGCCGGCATTTTTCAACCCGGCGATTATTCCTATATAGCTACAACCAGTTTTGGCGGAAAAGCCTTCGAAAAATCCGGAAAGTTCAGCGTTTTGACAGTAAATACGGAGGCTATGAATACCGTTGCCAACCATGGCTTGCTGAATATGATGGCCAGCAGGCATCATGGAAAAATGGTTTATCCTGCACAGCTTGATCAGGTTGAAAAATTGCTGGCTGCACGCGATGACCTGAAAACCATTGTGTACTCGCGCAAACGTTATACCGACCTGGTGAGCTTTTTGCCGTTCCTGCTGCTGATTATTGGCCTGCTTTCGGCCGAGTGGTTTATCAGGAAAAGAAACGGGGGATATTGAGTGATTGGAGAGGGAGTAGAGGGTTGAGTTGTTTGAGTTGTTTCAGGGGTTTCAAAAGTTTCAAAAGTTTCAAAAGGTTTTTGAGTCATTGCGAGGAGGGACGACGAAGCAACAGAGTCATTGCGAGGAGGTACGACGAAGCAACAAAAGTTACAGGAGTTTCAAAGGTTTCAAAGGGTTCAAAAGTTTCAAAGGTTTCAGGTTTCAGATTCCTGGTTCCTGGTCATTGCGGGGAGGTACAGCTTGTCCCGATTTTTCGGGAACGAAGCAANNCCTCATTCCGCAATCCGCAATCCGCAATCATTAAATCTAAATATAAGCTGCCTAACACTTAATAAACATATGACGCCTGATATCCTTTTCACCATCATTCTGATTATCATAATTGCCGGGTTTGTTTTCGATCAGTGGATCAACTACCTGAATACCACCACGCGAAGCAACATGTTGCCCGAAGCCCTGAAAGGGTTTTACGACGAAGCTACCTACAGCAGGCAACAAGAGTATGAAAAAGTGAAATCCAAATTCAGCCTGGTGTCCGACGTTTTTTCTTTTGCGGTCATACTCGGCATGCTTTTCCTGGGTGGTTTTGCCTGGGTAGACGAATTGGTGAGGTCGTGTAGCGGATCAGCCATACTGCAGTCGATTTTCTTTTTTGGCATACTTGGTTTTGCCTCCGACCTGCTGGGCCTGCCTTTCAGCATTTATCACACTTTCGTGATTGAAGAACGCTTCGGGTTTAATAAAACCACGCCCAAAACTTTTATACTCGATAAACTGAAAGGCTGGCTGCTGGCTGCCGTAGTTGGCGGCGGCATTTTATCGCTCATCGTGTTTATTTACGAAAAGTCGGGTTCCTGGTTTTGGGTGCTGGCATGGATTAGTATTTCGATATTTACCTTGTTTATCAGCTACTTTTATACCACCCTGCTTGTTCCCATTTTTAATAAACTCACCCCGCTGCCGGAAGGCGAACTCCGCGAAGCCATCGAGCAGGTTGCTACGCGCGCTGATTTCAGCCTGAAAGACATCAGCATTATGGATGGCTCCAAACGCAGTACCCGCGGCAATGCTTATTTCAGCGGCTTTGGCCGTAAAAAGAGCATCGTGCTGTTCGATACGCTGGTACAGGAACATAGTGTGGATGAACTGGCTGCGGTGCTGGCCCACGAAATTGGCCATTACAAAAAGAAACATGTGCTTAAAGGCCTGGTATCGGGTACGCTGCAGACCGGGATACTGCTTTTCGTATTATCCCTGCTGCTCAAGAGCCCGCTACCGGCACAGTCGTTGGGAGCCACGGTACAATCATTTCATATGTCGGTTGTTGCTTTCGGTATTTTATACAGCCCGGTGTCGATGATCCTGGGGATTATGTTCAATTCCATTTCGCGAAAGCACGAATATGAAGCCGATCGTTTTGCGGTTGGCCTTTCGAAACCCGGCGCTTTGCAGGAAGCCCTGAAACGCCTTTCGGTAAAAAACCTGAGTAACCTTACACCGCATCCCTGGTATGTTTTTATCCATTATTCGCATCCAGCTCTTTTGCAGCGACTTGCAGCAATAAGCAGGCATGAAAAATTATAAAGTGCCGCTTAAAAACAACCCCTGCACCGAATAAAGTAAAAATGGAGTATTTTTGCTGAAAATTTACAGGAAATAAACCCACCCGATGAAGGACAGTAACCTAAAAAGCAAGGTAGGCTGCCTCAGTGAAAAAGCACTGAGATTGTTTTTAAAAT
>DGQJ01000019.1:11193-11382 GCA_002389705.1 Bacteroidales bacterium UBA4417 | reverse complement strand
GTTCACTTTCAATAAGACCAAACAATAATAACGTAAAAACATTACGGACATAAAGCTTTTTGACCTGATAGTCTACCTTTGTTTCGGCACTTAATCTGGCTAACAGATCTTCGGGAATAAGCCTGAGCAGATCACTGACTGAAATGCCGTTAATATTGTTTGTTACCATGGGCTGTATACAGTCAAATG
>DGQJ01000019.1:2092-11159 GCA_002389705.1 Bacteroidales bacterium UBA4417 | reverse complement strand
TTGTTAACAACCATTGATTCTCATAATGTCAAAAAACCACTAAATATATTTGTCGTGTTTTGAACACTCTTAATTGGGGATTTCAGATTGCGGGATGCAAGATGTGGGATGCGGGATGTTCGATGTCAGCCCTGGAGTTTGGGACTTTAACCTTTAACTTTTAACCTTTATCCTTTTAACTTTCTTAGCCCAAAAGCCTTGTAGCAAAGGAAATCTAATCCTTTTGCTGCTGGATTTTACTTTCAATGGCAGATGTGGAATATCCCGGCAGGTAATTGATGGTAACAACTTCTCCACCTTTGTTTTTAACAATATCATATCCTACAATATCCTCAGGCTTATAGTCTGCGCCTTTAACCAGGATATCGGGTTGGGTGGTTTTAATCAGGTTGTAAGGCGTGTCTTCGCCAAAAAAAACAACCGCATCAACAAAACCAAGCGATGCCAGCACCATGGCACGCGAAACTTCGTCCTGAATAGGCCGGTTTTCACCTTTCAGCCTGCTTACTGATGCATCGGTATTCAGGCCGATAACCAGCAGGTCGCCCAGGTCTTTTGCTTTCGAAAGATAATCGATATGGCCGAGGTGAATAATATCAAAGCAGCCGTTGGTAAACACAATTTTTTTACCCTGGAACTGCCAGATGCTCAGCATACGCTGGTAGTCGGCATCGGTATAGGAGAATATCTTTTTACGGATTAACGCTANNCTTCGACATGTTTTCGGTTGTTAAGTAACGGAAGTAAAACTAACGAAATTATTCCAACCAGTACAATAGTAAGATTCTGCGAGGTCCAGATAAGCCATCCCAGGGCATATCCCTGTGCACTTGCAACACCATATAAAACAAGTGTTTCGGCCACAATGGCAGGGTATATACCAATGCCACCCTGCACCACCATAAATCCTACCGAACCAAATACCAGTACGGCAAGCCCGGCATCGAGCCCTACTCCGCTGCTGGCAGGAATACTGAAAAACACGATGTAAGCCATCAGCAGGTACAGCGCCCAGATTGAAAAGGTATAAAACCCGAACAGCCAGAGGTTTTTCACTTTGATCAGCGATTTCATGCCTTCTACAAATCCACGGATAACTTCTTTTATTTTAAGGTATATTTTGTTGGCCACGATTTGTTTCCTGAAAACGAGGAAAATCAGCGTGCCAACAACAGCAAATGCCAGTACAAGTATTGTCAGCGTGCCGCTAAGATCGTAAGTGATGTGGAATTTGGCCTGTAAGGGCTTATATATTTTTTCGTTGATATATCCCGAGAGTCGCTCGGCTTGCATCGCCAGGTTCAGAAAAAACAGGAAAACAAACACTATAAAATCGAGCGCCCTTTCGGTAATCACTGTGCCAAAGGACTTGTTGAAGGGAACATTCTCGTATTTTGTAAGTATCGAACAACGGCTTACTTCGCCCAGCCGGGGCAGTGCCAGGTTGGCAAAATACCCTGTAATTACCGCGAAAAACATATTGGTGTTTCCGGGTTTATAACCCATGGTTTCGATGAGCATTTTCCAGCGCATGGCACGCACATAATGACTCAGGATACCCAATGGAATGGCAAGCAAAATCCACCAGTAATTGGCGTTTCCCATGGAGCTGATAATCTCCTTTTTCTGGTCGGGGGTAAGGTTGCGGAGAAATATCCAGATAAAAAATACTCCTATTCCCAGGAATATGGTAAAACGGATTACATTTTTAAGTTTTGGGTTCAATGGCCGTTAGCTTAGTTTGTTCTGGGGTGTCGGAAAAACGATGGCTGGTTTATGGGATTTAGCCTCTTCAAAATCCATTTGGGCATACGATGCAATAATAACCAGGTCGCCGGTATGGGCTTTGCGTGCAGCGGCTCCATTCAGTGAGATTACGCCTGTACCCCTTTCGCCGCGAATAACGTAGGTTTCGAGCCGTTCGCCATTATTGATGTTTACAACCTGTACTTTCTCAAATTCAATGAGGTTGGCAGCATCCATCAGATCTTCGTCGATGGAAATAGAGCCTATATAATTCAGGTTTGCCTGGGTGATGGTGGCCCTGTGGATTTTCGATTTTAAGACTTCAATTATCATAGCGCTGCAAAATTACAAAATAATCTTACAACTCCTTCCGAAGGTGTTCTGTTGGGAATTTTTAACACTGAATCCGAAGGTCTCAGTACAGCACTATATTGTCAATAAGCCTTACAGCACCAAGGTACACAGCAACACATACCACGGCATGCTCCGCATCCATCCAGTCGGCAAAAGGTTGTAGTGTTTGGGTGTCGACTATGGCAACATATTCGACCCTGAAAGCAGGATTTTCGCTCAACGGACCTGATACCAGTTGTTTAACACCATCAGGAATAAACCAGGAATAGTTTTCCCTGATGCCTGAAAGTGCCTTGTAAATTTCGGGTGCCTGCATGCGTTCATCCGGCGTAAGCCGTGCATTTCGCGAACTCATGGCCAGCCCGTCGGCTTCGCGCACAATGGGGTGGGGGATTATGGTTACCGGGATCTGCAACATGTCAACCATCCGCCTGATGATGGCCAGCTGCTGAAAATCTTTCTCCCCAAAATAGGCCNNCGGGCTCGGGGTACATTTCTTCGGCCGATGGCGCAAAAACAAGATTACAACCTGTTTCGGCAAGTTTCTGCATGTCGGTTTCGAGCGTGCGGGGATACTTGGCCAGGTCTTCAGGGTTGTTGAACTGAATGGGATTAACAAAAATGCTGACGGCTACAAAATCGTTTTCACTCGCGGCACGCCTGATCAGTTGCAGATGGCCCTCGTGCAAAGCACCCATCGTGGGTACAAAGCCGATGGTTTTTCCTTCGGAAATCTGTTGTTGAATAGCTGACTGTGTTTCGGAAATGGTATAGGTAAGTGTGATCATTTAATTTTATTTGCTGATTTCCGGTGTTGAGTTATAATGACATGAGTACGCCGGAAACCTTTTATTGATGGATAAATTTTAATAGCGGTGAGGGTGTAGTCTTTTTACTTCGAAACAATTTTAAGCATTTCTTTTTCCAGCATATCAGCCGGTACTTCAATAATACGGCCGAGTTCCTGGTTTTTGCGGTAAAATATAAAAGTAGGAACCAGTTCCACTTTTAAGGCATCAACCTCGGTACCGGGTGCTTTCTTCGATCTGTCGACGCAAATCAGCGTAAGATTATTGTAATTAAAATTAAGCTGGTCCATAATCTTGTAAAAACGCGGAACCCATTCTTTACTGTCGCTGCACCAGGTAGCCATTACGATGGTAACTTTAATCCCTTTCAACTTCTCATCCAACAGTTTCATGGTTGCATCGTCGGGTTTATAAAAAGCGTATTCCGCCCTGTAGGCCGAGTCGAAATTGCTGTTTACTTTAGCAAAACCATCGCGGTTACAATAGCCGATCAGCATTTCATTTCCTTTCTTTTCGTCGGTGGTTTTCTGGTTCAGCTTTTGCGTAAATGCCAGTGCCGGCATTAATAATAAGGTAAGAAACAGGATTTTTTTCATAGTTGAGGATGTTGGTGCGGATGGATGAAACCGACACAATTTCAACAGGATGTCAGCAGGAAGATAGCCAGGTAGTTACAGCAACACAATATTGTTGCGAATGGCAAATTTCACCAGGTCGACCGTAGTTTTTAGTTCCAGGCGAGCCATAATATGATTTTTATGCGACTCAACGGTGCGTATGCTGATAAAGAGTTTATCGGCAATTTCCTGGTTGGTCATGCCTTCGGCGAAAAGCCTGAGTACTTCCAACTCTCTTTTGGAAAGGAGGTTTTCCTTATTTTCGTCGTCGGGCACATTGGATTTTGCTTTCTTGATGTAACTCTTCAGAATTACGTTCGAGATGCTTTCGGCAAAATATTCTTCGCCCCGGTGTATGGCATATATAGCCTCAATGAGTTCCCGGCGCGAGGTGTTTTTGGGCAGGTAACCGCGGGCACCTGAGTTAATGGCATTAAATATAAACTCCTCCGAAGTATGCATGGAGAGTATCAGGATGCGGATTCCCGGATAATCGTTGTGCAGTTTTTTTGTGATTTCGATGCCCGACATGCCTGGCAGGGCAATATCGAGCACTGCAATATCGGGTTGCATCTGCCTGAGCAAATCAAACATTTCCCTCGATTCGGCGGCTTCGCCAATAATTTCGAAACCGGGTTCACCCGACAATAAATTCGCTATTCCTGTACGTACAAGCTGGTGGTCATCCACCAAAATCAGTTTGATCTTTTCCATTACCGGTATTATAAGGAATTGAAACTTTTATAGTTGTTCCATTACCTGGTTTACTGTTTATAATAAATTCACCCTGAAGTAACTGGGTGCGTTCTCGCATATTCTGCAAGCCATTGCGTTGGGCAAAGCTCACCGGGTCAAATATAAAACCTTTTCCGTTGTCTGAAACTTCAAGGCTAACTATATTATCGATCCGGTTCAGTTTCATGGTTACCTGGGTTGCCCTGGCATGTTTGGCAATATTATTCAGGGCTTCCTGGGCAATGCGATATAAATATACCTGCGATTTTTTCGACATGCGGTCTAAAGAGCCGGTGTTTTCAAAATTGACATCAAACCCCGCCAGTGATCCGAGTTCCGAAAGGAGTGAACGTAATGTAGAAACGATTCCAAATTCATTTAATGCCGCGGGCAACAAGGCATTACAAACATTACGTACATCTTCAATAGTAAGGTCAATCATGTTTTTTGCAGCATCAATACCCGCCCGCATCATTGAATAGTTCTGGGTTTCGGCATTTTCGAGCTGCAGCTTCACCGCAATCAGCGACTGCCCGATGCCATCGTGCAACTCGCGCGAAAGACGGTTGCGCTCCTGGTCAAGCCCGTCGATCACCGAGCGAAGCCGGCGTATTTTTTCGCGTTGCAGCTCATCTTCCTGTTTCCTGATGCGCTGTACTATTATATTAAGCACATTGTATAAAGGTGCAAAAACACCATTTTTTGGATACTTTATTTCTGTAAGGGTGCCATTTTCGATGGCAACCAGGTTATTATGCAGCGTATTAATATGATTCACGATCACAACGCCAACCTGCACACAACAGAAAACCAGCAACAAGGCCAGCAGACTCAGCATACTGAAACCGGCATACCAAACCATAATACTCAGCAGTATCATCGAAATTGTAGCTGGCAGCAGAACAAATCTGGTAAAAAGGTGTTTTATGAATCGACCTGGCATTTTGGGCTTTTAAAGCAAAGTGCAAAATTAGTCAGAAAATAATTAGCTGTCAAATAAACGCTTAACATTGATTTTCATTAGATTTGCAATTACGAAGAAAAACTAAAACATAATATGGCTGAAATAGGAATTTTTTATGGTGGGAAAGACAACGGCAGCACCGCAAAAGTTGCCCGCAAGATACAGGAATTGTTTAGTGCCGATAAAGCAACGGTTCACAATGTGAGCAGTGCAACTAAACCCGACGTCGAAAAATACGACTTCCTGGTGCTGGGTACTGCCGCCTGGGGAATTGGTGAAATGCATTCGGATTGGGAACGATTTATTGATAAACTGGTAGAAGCCGACCTGGGATCAAAAAAAATCGCGCTTTTTGGCCTTGGCGACCAGAAAATTTATCCCGAAAGTTTTGTTGACGGAATGGGGACTATTTTCTGCCGGTTGCCAAATAAGGAAAATGTAGTTGGTTACACATCAACCCGCGGTTATAACTTTTATTACTCAACAGCTGAAAAAGACGGTCAATTTGTTGGTCTGGCTATTGATGACGACACACAGGCTGAGTTTACCGACAAGCGGATAAAAGATTGGGTTAAACAAATAAAGCAGGAAGCAAAACTCTGATTGCTGTCATATTTCGGAAAAACACCGGGCTTCCTGTAAAGTTTTTTACTTACAGGAAGTTTTTTTTGAGACGCGTAACAACCATTCCAGTCGGAAATCCTGCAAAACAGTTTCCACATCTGAATGATTAACCTGACTTTTGTGGTTTCAGTAACTTGTTAAGTGTTTGTTCGTGCTGAATGTGAGTGCATTGTGTAATAAATCTGGTTGAGGGATTCAAACTGCTTGGCGTTTTTCTTTCCCAAAAATGGACATACTTAATCCTTAATTAATTATTCCGGTAAGACATTTAAAGGAAGTGAAATGGGAAAAATCATCGGATTTAGGTACAAAACGTCCGAATTAAATTGATATATATCAACAAATGCGATTAGTTGTATATTTTTGGAAAATAATGCATTTAAAATGTTTTTTAGTTTAAAAAAATATACAACTTTGCAACCTGTAGAATAGAATCTGAAATGAAACAAGTCAGGAAAATTACAAACTTACTGCGCAAAGCTCTGCTTATTGGTTGGTCTATGGCTGTAATTTGGATTTACCTGGGTAACCTTGTTAACTTTCATCTGTACCGCATCTGGGGCAAACAGCTTATGCCTGTTGAGTGTTCTTCAACCCGTGGCAAAGAAAAGGACACAGCTTCTTTTGTTAAGACTGATCGGAATTCAAAACATATTGATTCAGGTTCTCATTTCGATTTTACTTTTCCCGGTACTCAATCTTTACAGGTTGTATATGTCGACTGTGTTTCAAATAATTTCGGTATAACCGATACCCCGGTTCTCCACCTGGGGATTCAGGCCTTATCATTCAGGGGGCCGCCAACTGTCTAATTTCCTGCTTGCCTTCTATGGCCAAACCATAGCACATGCTATGTGTTTGCTATGCATTCAACATTTTCCGTCATTTAATGCTGTGTCCGGGAAATCGGGATCGCACTAAGTCAAAAAAAATCATTCAAAATCATTCAAATTATCATGGTTTATGATACATCAGTTATCTGGTGTTCATGTAAAAACCTGATAATCTCAAATCGATTACAAATAAACGTTACCGATGAATACAAAAATTTACACACTTGTTGCATTACTAGCAACCACATTGGCAGGCTTTATGCCTGTTAAATCGCAGACCTTAGGACCTGTTACCGATACTATTTACATGGGCGCAAGCTACAATAACGAAGTATATTACAGCATGGCCACGGGCAACAAGGGCGCTGTGAACCGCAAACAATGGGATATCGCGTTCAGGGCTTCGCGCCAGAGCGCCAGTATTATTACCAACGATGCAGCCAATAACAGTGCCGTTGGTTTAAACGGGGTTGAACTTTATTCCTATCCAAAGGCTGCTTACAGCGGATTTACTGATGTTGATACTGCCGGTCTTTCAACCTGGAAAGTGATGGTGAATTCAACTACCGACTGGGAGGATGGTGCTTTCGACAGGTACCAGAAAGGTCACCCTGATTATGGCTGGGGCAAATACAATTCCGTTACTCACGATGTTGTAGGCGATTCAATCTTCATCATCAAACTGCGCGACGGAAGTTTCCGCAAACTGGCCATACTACGCAAATACTCGACTGATAACCACTACGAATTCCGTTATGCCAAGCTGGATAATAAGAATGATACCACCATTATGCTCGATTGCAACCCTTATTCGACAAAGAGCTTCGTCGGGTTTTCAATTACCACAAACCAGATAGTTGATTTCGAGCCTGTTCCTTCGGCACAGTGGGATATTTTGTTTGCCAAATACATGTATACCTATCCTGCCGGCAGTCCGAATGCCGGTACTTTGTACCCGGTTACCGGCGTGTTGAGCAATTACAAAGTGAAAGTTAAAAAGTACGATCATGTTGCCCCTGGTTTCATGATGACTGCTCCGGCAACCATGGACTCGTCGCGCTCAGCTATTGGATGGGAATGGAAATACCTGGATTCGGAGTTCAAATATCATACCGTCGATTCGCTCATTTATTTTGTTCAGGATAAGGGTGGAAAAATCAATAAGCTGGTATTTAAGGAATTCGTGGGAAGTTCCACGGGTCGTATTGTGCTGCAAAAAGAGGTTATCTCGTTTACCGGCATCAACGAAATCGAAAAATCGGGCTTCAGCGCTGCTGTGTATCCAAACCCGGTACGTGAAAACATGAACCTGGTTTTAAACCCTGGTAAATCGGGGAATGCTGTTGTTACACTGCTTGATATTTCGGGTCGTGTAGTCATGAACAGGCGCTTCGATGTACAGGCCGAAGACCTGAATACGCTGCAAATTCCTGTGTCAGGGCTTCCTTCAGGAATTTATATGTTAAAAGTACAGGCGGGTACCAATGTGGTTTCCCGTAAAGTAGTTGTGAATAATTAAAATGAGGGTTTTGTTTAAAAGGTTATAAAAGGTTTGATGTTTAGCTGTCGGCTGGTAATTCAATTACTGGCTGGCGGTGCAACATCAACAGGTAACCGGAACAATGACCATTCATTACAAAGATATGTAAACACTTATTGTTGAATGTTTTGTTTAACAGATTAGTAGGGCTAATGGTGAAATTGCCGGCCTGAACGAAAGCTCAGGCTGGCAGCAAACCACATTAAATTTTCGAACAACGTGGGTGTTTACAAAACCATTAAAAATGCAGAAATGCTGAATAGTTTGTTTATCAGGTTAACAGGGGTGATGGCAATGCTGCTGGTCGTAGGCGAAATCTACGGTCAGCAGTATACTGTCACGGTAATTGATGCAAAGACCAGGGAAGCAGTACCTTACGCAACGGTTTGTTTCGAAGATATCAAAACTGCAACACAAAAATTTGTGGTTACCGATATGTCGGGTAAAGTGGCCAATACAGCGAAAGCACCCAGTAAGGTTACAGTAAGTTTTGTGGGCTATAAAACCCTGGTCGATACTATTAAACCTGCAGTTTCCAAAACCCTATTGCTCGACCCGGCCGTACTCAATATGGACGAAGTGGTAATCACAGCCCAGTATGCCCCCGAAAAAGCAGATAAATCCATCTACAAAATCAATGTTATCAATAGCCGGCAAATCGAACTGAAAGCCGCAACCAATCTTACCGACCTGCTTAGTTCCGAAAGCAACATGCGTGTGTCACAAGGAGGCGTACTGGGGAGCACCCTCAGCCTGCAGGGCCTATCGGGCGAAAATGTTAAATTCCTGGTCGACGGGGTTCCTGTTGTAGGCCGTTTAAACGGAAATATCGACCTGAACCAGCT